>CAZMAC010000413.1:713-3345 GCA_964564085.1 uncultured Hyphomicrobiaceae bacterium | reverse complement strand
CCGCTTGACGTCTTCGTCTTCCGTGGCCGGCTCGATGATGAGATCGGTCTCACCCAATTCTTCGATCGATGGCGCAAAACGAATGCGCTGGAGCGCGACTCGACGGTCGTCCTCCGTCAGCTTTCCGCGCGCAATCTGGCGGGCCATATTGCCGTTGATTGTGGCCAGCGCCGCCTCGACGCGTTGCTCGGATAAATCATTGAGCGCGATATCGTATCCGGCAACAGATATGACATGAGCGATGCCATTGCCCATCTGGCCAGCACCGATAATGCCGATCTTACGAATTGTCTGATGGAGTCCGGCTGAATTAGCCGGCTGACGGTCAGCGGTGGGAGGATTGGTTTCCATGCTAGTCATTTCCGCCTCGGAATTGGATATCTGTTCAGTAACCCGCTTTTGTCAGTTCAACTTCAAGTTCAGGGAGGATCTGGAAAAGATCACCGACGAGGCCATAATCCGCAATCTGAAAAATCGGCGCTTCATCGTCCTTATTGATCGCAACAATGACCTTAGAGTCTTTCATGCCAGCAAGATGCTGAATAGCGCCTGAAATTCCAACGGCAATATAGAGTTCTGGCGCTACGACCTTTCCAGTTTGACCTACCTGATAATCGTTTGGAACATAGCCTGCATCGACAGCCGCCCGGCTTGCGCCGATTGCGGCGCCAAGCTTATCGGCGATTGACTCAAGCAGCTTGAAATTGTCCCCCGACCCCATTCCGCGTCCGCCCGATATGATGATGCGCGCAGAGGTCAGCTCCGGGCGATCGGAAGCGGAGAGCTCTTCTCCTTCGAATTGCGACAGACCGACCGACGCTGGCGCAGCAATGGCTTCGATCGGGGCCGTACCGCCGTCACCTGCGGCGGGGAAGGCCGTCGCCCGGATGGTGATAACGAGCTTCATATCGGGATTTGCTTCGACCGTTTGAATCGCATTCCCAGCGTAAATCGGACGTGTGAATCGGTTTGGCGCTTCGACGGAAATGATTTCCGAGATTTGCGGTACATCGAGTTTTGCGGCAATACGAGGCATGAAATTTTTCGTACTTGCCGCAGCCGGTGCAACGACCGCGCTGTAGCCGTCCATTAGAGGGACAATGAGCGCCGCCATTTCCTCGGCCAAATTATGTGCCAGATGATCCGCGTCGGTGTGAAGAACCTTGCGAACACCGGTTAACTTGCTCGCAGCTTCAGCAACGTCCCCGCAATCCTTTCCGGCGACGAGAATATCGGTCTCAGCGCCGATGAGAGCTGCTGCGCTTAAGGCTTTCGCTGTGGCAGGTGCGAGACTCCCGCCTGCGTGATCGGCTATGAGTAAGATCGCCATCACAATATCCCCGATTCTTCCCGAAGCTTATGGATGAGGTCGGCTGCGCTTTCGACTTTCACGCCTGCCTGCCGCGCGCTGGGTTCCTGGGTAGTCAGAATTTTTATTCGGGGCTCCAGATCAATACCGAATTCTGCCGGATCCATCTCTGCAAGGGGCTTCGATTTTGCTTTCATGATATTCGGAAGTGAGGCATAGCGTGGCTCGTTCAGACGCAGATCGGTGGTCACGACAGCAGGAAGTTTCAGTGTCAAAGTTTGCAGACCTCCATCAACTTCGCGTGTGACTTTAATTTGCCCGTCTGCAGGGGAAAGTTTGGAGGCAAAAGTCCCTTGAGGCCAATCAAGCAGCCCGGCCAGCATTTGCCCGGTCTGGTTGGAGTCGTCATCAATCGCCTGCTTACCAAGGATGATAAGCCCGGGCTGTTCCTGATCCGCAATAGTTTTCAAAATTTTGGCGACTGTCAGTGGTTCGACTGCAATATCCGTCTTTACGAGAATAGCGCGGTCGGCCCCCATTGCCAGAGCCGTGCGCAAAGTCTCCTGTGCTTTTTGCGGCCCGATTGAGACTGCGACGATTTCGGATGCTGTACCGGCTTCCTTGAGGCGGATCGCTTCTTCAATTGCGATCTCGTCAAACGGATTCATCGACATTTTTACATTTGCGGTATCAACGCCGCTGCCATCCGGTTTGATCCGGATCTTGACGTTATAGTCTACGACACGTTTGACCGGGACCAGAATTTTCATCCGCGCGCCTCCAAGACCACTAATCGCCGTATCGCAGCAATACGGTTCTCATTCTTTATGTGAAAGTGAAACGAAATCAGCTTATCCGACGTAGTTTCGCAATTGCGAAATAGACTTGAGGCTAATTCGCAGTCGTGATCAAGTCAATGCGCATACAAGCGGCTTTTGGGTCAAAAACAAAAATAACAGTCGCGGTCGTCCAAATGCAATCAGGAACGCGATTCCAAACCCGTTGCGCGGTCGAATAGAGGAACGCCGGGCCGGCGCATAAACAGGATGAGAATAGCGCCTGCCGCTAGTCCGCCAATGTGGGCCCACCAGGCTGTGCCGCCTTCGGAATCGATGAAGGCGCTTATGAATTGTAGGGCAATCCAAATAACCAGGGCAAAAGCTGCGCTGACACGCAAGGGAACACGGTAAAGGGCAAGCACCCAAAGCCGGACATTGGGATGGAGCATCAAATAAGCCGCGATCACTCCGGCGACGGCACCACTTGCTCCTATCATTGGGATGTTTGATTGTGAGCTCACTGCAGCATGTGTCAGTCCGGCGA
>CAZMAC010000413.1:0-703 GCA_964564085.1 uncultured Hyphomicrobiaceae bacterium | reverse complement strand
ATATTTGTTTTGTTTTTTTGTGCCCACACTGCACGATGGGTCCGCCCCCCCCCCCCCCCCAAAAAAAAAAAAAAAAAAAAAACACGGCCATGTCCCATTGCATCTTCGACGTTATCGCCGAAAACCCAAAGAAAAATCATATTTCCAAACAGATGCAAAAAATTTCCATGAAGGAACATGTAAGTGAGGAGAGTCAGACCTTCCGGAACGTGGACCTTTTCCAACGGAACGTTGACTGCTGTGGGCTGGTTCAAAAAATTCTGCTGAATCAGCTCGGTTGGGATAACGGCAAAACTAATGAGAACATTGTCACCAACGGCATAAACCAGCCCCGCCTGGAAGAAGAAATAGACGACGCAATTGGCGACAATCAAACCGATCGTTACGAACTGAAAACGAACCCGTTTTATTGGATTCATATCCCATAATGGCACGAACACGTCACTTTTCCCCGTTCCAGCAATCCCATCTTACGGATTAAGGCAGATCGCTCCAACCTTTTAATGGCAGGTCGCTTATTGGATACAAGCTCTAGATCAACCTGCATTCAATTGGAATCACTTGAATGCAGGTTGATCTATTTTAGAGGGTTAGAGCAACTGTCCGCGTACATCCCCGCCTTCGCGGGGACAGGCTTGGACGCGCGTTGCTCTAAGCAGAGTTCGCAAAAGTGGCCCTTCCGGTTTTGCGAAAAAACTCTGCG
>CAZMAC010000412.1:1455-3357 GCA_964564085.1 uncultured Hyphomicrobiaceae bacterium | reverse complement strand
GCAATTCTTCATCAAGATCTTCATACCGACGATTGCCGCCGGGATCGGGGTCGCCGCCTTCTTCTGCTTCATGTATTCCTGGGTCGAGCTGCTGCTTGCGAAAACGCTGACCTCCGTCGAGGCCAAACCGATTGCGGCGACGATGACACGAACGGCCAGCACGTCCGGCTATGAGTTGGGCCTGCTCGCCGCTGCCGGAACGCTGACACTCATTCCGGGGGCGGTTGTGATTTATTTCGTGCGCAACTACATCGCCAAGGGCTTCGCTTTGGGGCGCGTTTAGGCGGATGGCTGCCAATCTATCAACGGGAGGAACGCGATGGGACTGAGCTGGATGGCGTGGACGTGGCAGACGGCGCTGTTCTTTGGGGGCATCGCGCTGTTGCTCGTGATCATGACGATCTGGGAATTGCGCTCGCCGGGCGGCGCCCCGCGCGTCGGCATCCTTGCTATCGAAACCACGCGCGGCGACCGGCTGTTCATCTCCCTGCTGGGCAGCGCCTATATTCATCTAGCCTGGCTCGGCCTGCTCGGCCCGCCGCTTTGGGGCGCGGTCGCTTTATCGCTCGTCTTTGCGCTGGCCGTTTTCAGGTGGGTTTAGACCATGTTTTAGCAAATGCCTCAAAATGGAACTTGGGGCTTTTTCAGTAACGCGAATGAAACCGAACACGCTCTCGGGACACCCGCGAATCGGATTTGCGCTTGCGCGTCGGCAAAAACATCGATTATTAATGACGGGACGTAAACGGCTTAGCCAGTGACTGTGAATTTAAGCATGATGAGCAAGCAACATTTGATTTGCCGGGACGCCATCGCCGCCCAGCCTGCTTGCCTGCGCGTATCCAACCCTCGCGCCCTTTCGCTTCTCCTCCTTATCCGCCCCTGAGCGCCGTCTGGCTCGCGCTGGGTGCTTAGGGGAGACATTTCCTGCCTTAAAGCGAAACATTTCCGGCGTATAATGGATCTCGGCCGGACAAAATTTGAGGATTTTCAAAGATGAGCGAATCCGCGGAAGCGAAAGCTGAAGGAAACGCGCGCGACAATCGCGACGATAAAAACCGCGTCTTCATATTCGACACCACCTTGCGCGACGGGGAACAGTCGCCGGGCGCCTCGATGACACATGAAGAAAAACTTCAGGTTGCCGAGCTGCTCGACGAGATGGGCGTCGATATCATTGAAGCCGGTTTCCCGATTGCCTCGAACGGCGATTTCGAGGCCGTGCGCGAAATCGGCAAGGTCGTCCAGAACGCCGTCGTCTGCGGGCTGGCGCGCGCCGCGCTCAAAGACATCGACCGGGCGGGTGAGGCGCTTCGCGATGCGAAACGGCCGCGGATTCACACCTTCATCGGCACCTCGCCGCTGCATCGCAAGTTCCAGCTGCAGATGGATCAGGATCAGGTCTATGACGCTGTTGTGTCCTCGGTGACGCGCGCGCGCTCCTATACCGACAATGTCGAATGGTCGCCGATGGATGCAACGCGCACCGAGCCGGATTTCTTGAAGCGTGTTGTCGAGGCCGCGATCAAGGCAGGCGCGACCACGATCAATATCCCCGACACGGTCGGCTATACGACGCCGGAAGAGTTCTTCGAGATTATCCGGATGTTGCGCGAGGATGTGCCCGGCGGCGATCAGGTGGTTTTCTCGGTCCATTGCCACAATGATCTGGGGCTTGCCGTCGCCAATTCGCTCGGGGGCGTCAAGGCGGGCGCGCGCCAGATCGAATGCACCATTAATGGCCTTGGCGAGCGTGCCGGCAATACAGCACTGGAAGAGGTCGTGATGGCGATCGATACGCGCAATGATGTGCTGCCCTATTGGACCGGGATCGACACGCAGCTGATTACGCGCGCCTCCAAGCTCGTTTCAGCGGTCTCGGCGTTCCCGGTGCAATATAAC
>CAZMAC010000412.1:0-1445 GCA_964564085.1 uncultured Hyphomicrobiaceae bacterium | reverse complement strand
GGGCTCTCGCGCCGGGTCGCGGCGGTCTCGGGCATCGCGGACCAGTTCAACAAGGCCATCGTCGGCAAGAACGCCTTCGCCCACGAAAGCGGCATTCACCAGGATGGCGTGTTAAAGAACGCCGAAACTTACGAAATCATGACGCCGGAAAGCGTGGGGCTGAAACAATCCTCGCTGGTGATGGGCAAGCATTCCGGCCGCCACGCCTTGCGCGAAAAGCTGCGCGAGATGGGCTATGAGCTTGGCGAGAACGCTTTCGAAGCGGCCTTCCAGGCGATGAAGGATTTGGCGGACAAAAAGAAGACCGTCTATGACGAGGACATCGAGGCCATTGTCGATCAGGGCATGGCGACGGCCCATGACCGGATCAAAGTGCTGTCGCTGACCGTCATTGCCGGCACGGGCGGGCCGCAGAAGGCCACCGTCACGCTCGATATGGATGGCCAGCATTGCACGGCCGAATGCAATGGTGACGGGCCGGTCGATGCGACCTTCAAGGCGATCCGCACGCTTGTGCCGCACAATGCCCGGCTGGCGCTCTATCAGGTTCACGCCGTAACGGAAGGCACCGACGCTCAGGCCGAGGTCAGCGTGCGGCTGGAGGAAGACGGCAAGACCGTGACCGGGCGCGGCGCGGATACCGATACGCTCGTCGCCTCCGCCCGCGCCTATGTCACTGCGCTCAATAATCTGATGACGCGGCGGGAGAAGGCGAAACCGGGTGAGATGATCGCTGTTTAGGTAGCTCTGCAAAGCATATTTGCTCTCCACCCTCACACAGTGCTTCGCGCCGCCCTCTCCCAACAAGGGAGAGGGCTTCATTTGCAAACGCATTACTGAAGGTCGCGAAAGCAAATTTTTTCGCGGGCTTGCTCTTGGTTTGTCAATTTAGGAAGAATTGTATGATCCAAATCGCTGACGCAATTCCGGAAACGATCGTCGCAAATAACGCGATCGTTGTAAGGTCGATCATGCAATGATTTTAATCCCTGGGTTGATACACGACATGTATTTTGTTCTCATTTTTAATGTCGTAGTCTAATTGTAATTTTCGACTTTGCGCTATAAGTCAAGAACTTCTGGCCTGTAAGTATTAACCGCAAGCTTTAATAAACCACCTTGACCAAATAGAGCCCCGAGGCAGGGGCCACGGTGCCGCAGCGGGTCCGGTCGTGGGCCTCAAGCGCGGCACGCAGATCGCCGGGCGTCCATTTGCCTTCGCCGACCAGCTTCAGACTGCCCACCATCGAGCGCACCTGATGATGCAGGAATGACCGCGCCGACGCCCGAATGGCGATCTCTTCGCCGGACCGTTCGACGCTGAGCACATCCAGCGTCTTGACCGGTGACTTGGCCTGACACCCCGCATCCCGGAAGGTGGTGAAATCGTGCCGCCCGATCAGATGCTGAGCTCACAGGATCTTGAACGGATGCTTGATCAGATC
>CAZMAC010000411.1:0-3363 GCA_964564085.1 uncultured Hyphomicrobiaceae bacterium | reverse complement strand
TGCACCCGATCGAACTCTGATGATAGTTTAGCACAGCAATAAAAAAGCAGATTAGGGAGGGTCTAAGTGTGCGAAACCAGCTCACGCTAAAGACTTTTGTTGTTGTCTCGGTCCTGTTTTGCGGGCCGGCTATCGCCGATATCGCTCCAGGCGATATCCAAATCAAAGATGGAGAGGTCTCCAAATCTTTGAGTGGTAAGCCGGGAGATCCGAAAGCCGGAAAGAAATGGTTTGCTGGCCGTAAGCTCGGTAATTGCCTGGCCTGTCATCAAAACTCTGATGCAAAAGACGAGCCCTTCCACGGTGAAGTCGGTACGGTTTTGGATGGCGTCGGCAGCCGCTATTCGGAAGCGCAGTTGCGGGCAATTCTGATCAATTCCAAAGCTGTTTTCGGCGACCAGACGATGATGCCCGCCTTTTACAAGCAGGTAGGTTTCAACCGCGTTCGCAAAAATTTTCAGGATAAGACGATTCTTTCCGCTCAGCAGGTTGAGGATGTGATCGCTTATCTGCAAACGCTCAAGGAATGAGTTCGTCCACTTACGGTCATGAGGCTGAATTGCTGGTGGGCGGACAGATCGAGGAGCAATACGAAATGGAAGTAACAAGACGACAATTAATGGTTCTTGGCGGCGGAGCTGCTGTCGCCCTTGCTGTTGGCTTGCGGCCGGACGGCGCGCTCGCAGCAACGGATGAAGTCGAAAAGATCATAAGCGAGTTTGCAGGCGGAAAAACCGCTGCCAGCGGCAAGATTTCGCTCACGACACCGGAAATTGCGGAAAACGGCAACACGGTCCCGATTACTGTCGATGTTGAAAGCGCAATGACGGACTCCGACTATGTTGCATCCGTGCTTATCCTCGCTGACGGCAATCCCCGTCCCGGTGTCGCCACCTTCCACTTTACGCCAATGAGCGGAGAGGCCTCGGCAACGACGCGGATCCGCTTGGCCGGTACGCAAAATGTGATCGCGGTCGCTAAGATGAGCAATGGCGACGTCTTCATGGACAAGAAGCAGGTCAAGGTCAACATCGGTGGCTGCGGCGGTTAAACACGCTGCCCGCTCATAGTGAAAACCGTGTTCTTGAAGAGAGGAATTTAGAATTATGGCCAAGCCGCGAGTGAAAGTGCCAAAAACGGCCTCGAAAGACGAGGTCATTACGATCAAGACTTTGATCAGTCACAAGATGGAGTCGGGACAGCGCAAAGACCGGAAGACTGGCGAAACGATTCCGCGGAAGATCATCAATAAATTCTCCGCGAAATTTAACGGCAAAGAGGTCTTCTCCGTCGATATCGAGCCAGCCGTTTCCGCCAATCCATATCTGCAGTTCAGCGTGAAGGTGCCTGAAAGTGGCGAGTTTGAATTCACTTGGGTTGATGACGACGGCAGCACCTATTCCGCGAAGAAAAAAATCAAGGTTGAAGGCTGATCAAAGCTTTCAAGCGGAAGCTTTGGGAGGAAATATTTAAGATGACCGGGTTTAAGAAATCATATCTGTTCGCCGGAGTGTCTTCGGCTGTTGCTGTGGCTGTGATGGCTCTGAGTTTGAGTGTCGGTAGCGTCTTTGCCGGGCCAGACGACAATGAGCTCGTGATCGAAGGGCAGACATTTGCAACGCAGGTGAAGCCGCCGAAAGACGTTCCGTTCGAGGAAGTCTATTCCGGCTGGCGGTTCCGGACACCGGAAACGCAATCTCTGCAGCTCGATGATTTTGAGAACCCCGGATTTGTCAATGTCGAGACAGGTGAGGCGCTCTGGACGAAAGTCGAGGGAAGCGAGAACAAGGCTTGCGAAAGCTGTCATCAGGACGCTTCGGAAACGATGAAGGGCGTCCGCGCCGCCATGCCAAAATGGCATGAAGCAGCCGGCAAGCCGCTCACGCTGGAACAGCATATCAATTACTGCCGCGAGGAACGCATGGGAGCCGAGCCCTGGAAGTGGGAGTCGTCCCAAATGCTGGGCATGACGGCTTATGTTGGCCTCCAATCGCGCGGTATGCCGGTCAAGGTGCAGACAGACGGCCCGATGAAGCCCTGGGTCGAAAAAGGCAAAGAGATTTACTACACGCGCGTCGGTCAGCTCGATATGGCCTGCGCTGGATGCCACGAAGGCAATTATGGCAAGATGATCCGTGCGGACCATTTGAGCCAGGGTATGAGCAACGGCTTCCCGACATACCGTTTGAAGTGGCAGGGCTTTGGCTCGCTTCACCGGCGCTTTAAAGGCTGTATGCGGAATATCCGAGCCGAGCCTCATAAGGTTGGCGGTGATGAATTCGTCGCGCTGGAACTGTACCTGGCGCATCGCGGACAAGGTCTGTCCGTGGAAACGCCATCAGTTCGCAACTAAAGATACTGGCGGTTTCATAAAACGGGACGGCTCTGAGCGGGGCCGGGCGGTCCCGCTTGCCGGCAAACGAAGAATAAGCGGTCGAATGCGGAACCTTTCCTTTCAACTTTCTAAGCTGCGGGTGGTAACATGATTTCGCGTCGCGATTTTTTGCAGATTGCCGTTGCAGCAGGTGCGATTGCTGGCAGTGCGGGAACGGGATTATGGACGTCCCGGGCAGCGGCTCAGCAACTGATGAGCGAGGCCGACCTCTTACGTTTCCCGGCAATGGGGAATGTAACGCTCGTCCATTTGACCGACATCCACGCCCAGCTTCTACCGATCTATTATCGCGAGCCTTCGGTCAATATCGGCGTTGGCCAAGCGGAAGGCAAACCGCCCCACATTACGGGCCAGGATTTCCTGAAACGCTATAAGATCGAGCCGGGCACGCCCGAGGCCTATGCGCTGACCTCGGAAGATTTTACCGCGCTTGCACAGAGTTATGGACGGGTTGGCGGTATTGACCGCATCGCCACGGTTCTCAATGCGATCCGCGCCGAACGGCCTGACAACACGCTGTTTCTCGATGGCGGGGACACCTGGCAGGGCAGCTACACTTCACTGAAAACACGCGGCCAGGACATGGTCGATGTGATGAACAGTCTCAAGCCCGATGCGATGACGGCGCATTGGGAGTTCACCTATGGCGCGGAGCGCGTGCGCGAGATTGTCGACGGCCTGCCATTTGCGTTTCTGGGCGGCAATATCTTCGACAATGAATGGGATGAGCCCGCATATGAGGCGATGAAGATGTTCGAGCGCGGCGGCGTCAAAGTCGCGGTGATCGGCCAGGCCTTCCCCTATCTGCCGATCGCCAATCCGCGCTGGATGTTCGAAAAGCTGTCTTTCGGCATTCGTGAGGAAGAGGTCCAAAAAAATGTCGACAAAGCCCGCGAAGAGGGCGCTCAGCTTGTTGTGCTGCTTTCGCATAATGGCTTCGATGTCGACCGCAAACTCGCCAGCCGGGT
>CAZMAC010000410.1:0-3378 GCA_964564085.1 uncultured Hyphomicrobiaceae bacterium | reverse complement strand
GAACACCCTGTCCAATCAGATATATGACCACAGAAATTGCGCGCGCGGAAGATAATTCCCAGTTCGACGCGAATGTCGGGGTCGATATCGGACGATTGTCAGTATGGCCATCAATGCGAAGAACCCAATTAATGCCATTCGGGATCTGCTGTTCAAGTTGCAAGAGCGCTCTCGCCAGTTTATCTAGCGCTGCTTGTCCATCCGGACCGATCTCAGCGGAACCGCTTCCAAAGAAAACTTCAGCCTGAAAAACGAAACGGTCGCCCACAATCCGGATATCGTCACGCTCTCCAATTAATCTGCGAAGCTGACCAAAAAAATCGGACCGGTATTGTGAAAGTTCCTGTACGCGCCTTGCCAATGCGACATTCAGCCTTTGGCCTAAATCGGCAATTCGGGTCTGAGACTCCCGATCTTGTTTCTCCGATGCATCCAGCGCATCCTCCAGTGCGGCGATCTGACGGCGCAAGGCTGAGATCTGCTGGTTCAGCAATTCAACTTGCGCCAAAGCTTCGGACGAAATTTTCTTTTGTTCGTCAAGGTCACCGGTAAGTGCCGAGATCCGCGCTTGCGCGGATTCTCCCTGCGTGCCTGCTTCGCCGAGCAAGGCCTGGAGCCGAGCCTGCTCAGCTTGAGCTGCACTGAGTGAGGCCTGCAAAGAAGCAAGTTGATCTTCATTCGATTTGTTTTTCGAGCGCTCAAGCGCCAGCAATTCAGTCAATGAGGAGATCTGTTTATTGAGACGACCAAGCAGCGTGTCCTTGCCGGCGGATTCTTGCTGTACGAAATATTGGGCGATCATAAAGAGTGACATCAAAAAGATGACGACAAGCAATAAGGTCGACAAAACATCAACAAAGCCTGGCCAATAATCCTGACTGGCGCGGCGCCGTCCTCTCGCGGCATATGCCATGAAATCAGCCTTTCATTCTGTCGCCGCCGCCAACCCGGATTGGTATCAATTGTGAATGCGATGAGCCCGGCCTAACGATCGTTGTTGCCGCCACCTCCGCCACGCGGCGGTCGTGCCGCGACATCGCGCAAAATTGTCGCCAGCTTATTTTGTTCGCGCAACACATTCGCAAGAGCATTTTGCTGATGGGCTTGTTCATCGACCCATTCCCGGACGACTTTCTGCTCCGCACGCATCTGTTTGACAAGCCGGTCGATTCCCCGCGATAGTTCCAGCATTGCCTCGCCGGAATTATTTCGCATCATGCTGTGTTCGATTTTATCGGCTAGGTCAGCCATGCTGCGTTGCATGTCGAGGACAGCAAATCGAAGCTGTGCCGGCTGGCCCGATGCTATCGCGCTACCTTCAGGCGCAAGTTCGGTGATGCTGGAAAGCCATTCCTCCAGCTCATTGTAGAAACGGTTCTGTGCCTGGGAGGCCTGCAAATCGAGAAAACCGACAATGAGTGAGCCTGCAAGTCCGAACAGCGAGGATGAGAATGCGATGCCCATACCCGCTAGCGGTGCCGCGAGTCCGGTTTTTAGCTCTTCGAACAGTACCCCGCTCTCACCGCCACCAGGATTGAGCGAGTTGATCGTAGCTGATACAGATTGGACGGTTTGCATAAGGCCCCAAAACGTGCCGAGCAGACCCAGAAAAACAAGCAAACCAACAATATAACGGGTCGTCTCCCGCGACTCGTCCAGCCTGGCGCCAATTGAGTCCAATATGGAGCGCATTGCCGTAGCAGAAATTGCGGCTTGCCCTTGTCTTCGCGTCAAAAGCGTTGCCATCGGCGCAAGCATGACCGGCGAACGTTCAACGGCAAGACCTGGGTCCGCAATACGGAACCCATTTACCCAGCGAATCTCCGGATAAAGGCGGAGCACCTGCTGAAACGTATAGATAATGCCAAAGGCGAGCGTACCGAGAATAATGCCGTTTAGCGCGGGATTTGCGTTGAATGCCACGAGTATTGGCGCGTAAAGGATCACGCCGATAAACGATGCGAGGGCAACAAACAAGAACATTCGCCAGACAAACACCTGTGGCTTGGACAATGTCTTGTAATAGGGTGCAGTCGTCATAGTCATTAAACGCCCCTGCAGCGGAAAAGCCACGGCAGTTTTTTCTTCCCCGCTCTGTCTCATAGCCGATTTACCCACAACGAAAAACAGCAAGATCGACAGATTAGGCTATATCACCGAGTCATAGTGACGGTCCAACGCAGATAGTTGAAAAAGATCACTAAATGGCAGCAAACGTCAATCATTGTTAATCGCGCCAAACATTCCTGGCTGCATTGCTTAGGCGATATCCCTACTTTGCAAGGTATTCAGCCGCAGATTATAGCAACTTTAGCAAAGCTCGGCTCACAGTCTCATTTCCGGCAATGATGCTTCCCGTCTCAAGCATGGTTTTTCCGCCACTCAGATCTGTAGCAAAACCGCCCGCCTCACGCAGAATGACAATCCCTGCCGCGAGGTCCCATGCCTTGAGCCCCGTTTCCCAATAGGCATCGTATCGTCCGGCGGCGACCCAGGCGAGATCGAGCGATGCGGCGCCGCTACGCCTGATACCGGAAACTGATGGCATCACGGTACTTAGCTGACGAATATACTCTTCATGGCCGGGCCGTCCGCGATGAGGTATGCCCGAGACAACGACACAGTCTTCGAGCCGGGATCGCGCCGCAACCCGAATTCGGCGGTCATTCAGAAACGCACCCTTGCCTTTTTCGGCCGTGAACAAATCGCCATTGGCGGGATTAAAAATCAGCCCTGCGACAAGCTCGCTTTCGCGCTGTAAAGCAATCGAGATCGCGAAATGCGGAATACTATGCAAAAAATTCGTCGTGCCATCTAACGGATCGACGATCCAGACGTGTGTCTTATCCGGTCCCTCGACAATCCCACGTTCTTCCATCAGGAAGCCGTAGCCATGGCGCGCCTTCGATAGCTCTTCATAGATGATTTGTTCAGCTCGGGTGTCCGCAGCACTTACAAAATTGCTGGGCCCTTTCATTGAGACTTGCAGATGCTCGACTTCGCCAAAATCACGGGCGAGGCTTCGTCCAGCCTTTCGCGTGGCGGCAAACATCATAGTCATCAGCGCGGAGGCCGCCATTGACTCGTTCCTTAGGCTTGGGTTTAGAACTCGCGGAGTGAGGGCGTCGGCGTCACAAAGGTGATGGGGCCACCCACTCTAGGCGCATCGCAAAGTGCCCTTTTACGCATGGAAAGTCTATAGTGTGATCAGGAAATGTGGAAACCGGTTTTCAGTCCGATCATGCTGTCAACCAAAGACACTAAAGCTGCCGCAAGACGACGTTGTTTCTGCCTAAATTGATCCTGCTTCGGCCAGTTCCAGCCCACAGTACACGACAGGACTCTGTTAAGGACGACGCGATTCAGATTTGGTGGAAG
>CAZMAC010000409.1:0-3379 GCA_964564085.1 uncultured Hyphomicrobiaceae bacterium | reverse complement strand
TCCGCTTAAGCATGTCATAGCCACCCGGGGTCCAATTTTGCTAAAATTATAATTAAATAAAAGTATTCATGTTTTAGTATTCATGTTTAGACGAAAATTTTAAAAATTTCATTGTCTTTATTTAAATATCCATATCGTTTTTGAGATTTTTTATTTCTAATAATCGAATTCAACAAATAAAAACTGGAAGTTTTGCAGCGCGGGGTAAATACGCCCACTGAATCCCAGAGGTTGTACTGCCCACTCTAAGGGTAATCGCTCACTTGCTATAAAATAATCCATTGCTCAAAAAAAGGTAATGTCACGGCGATGCAAAACAAGATATGGCATCATGGCTCAGTGTCTGCGGACGCTGCCTGCTGGCATCGCGCTGACAACGTCAGCTCTCGTCTCGGTCACGACGATGTTGCAGGCGGACGACACCGTATCGATCGAATTGCAGGGCGAAATCGAGCCAGAGTGTCAACTAAGTGCGATCGCAAATTACCTGGAACTCGGCGAAATCAGTTCGGTCGGGTCCAAATCCATGTCTTTCGATATTAGTTGTAACGCGCCGTTCAGCTATTCCCTTCACTCACAAGAAGGCGGCCTTCGCAATGCGGCGACGCCACCGTCTTCAAATTTTATATCTCTTCTTCCCTATCTCGTCAGCGTTGACATCCCAACCAATACCGGGGCGATTGTAGATCAGTGTTCGAGCAGCTCGATCCAAACCACGCCGTCCGGTTGCATTCACAGCACGTCCGGAAATGGCGTTTCGATCAACCAGACCGGCTCGCTCACCATTTCATGGTCTGTCGCAGAAGAGTTGATGGCGGGATCATACACGGACACGCTCACGATCAACGTTGGCATAGCGTATTAAAGCGCATTGTTTGTCTGCTGACATTTTGCGCGCCGAACGCTCACTGCGTCTCACCACAACCCATAGTCGAGTTTATCTCGATTACAGCTTTTTGTATATGAGGACTAGCACGATTAAGGTGTTTCCCGGCTGACGGGCCACATTGAGGCGGTGTTATGAAGAAAGCGTGACGAACGCCACATTTGGGAACGGCCTATAACTTCGAGAGACAACATGAAACGTATCGCGTCAGTAGTATTTGGAAGTTGCCTGATATCGTTCGCCGCCTATGGAAATGATGGAGGCGGATCAAATCTATCGGTCGGCGGACACTCCGACCCTACATGTGCGTTTGAGTCGGCTCCCGCTTTGGTGAATGCCACCAATATGAGCTTAAACAGTGCGACTGCTAGCTCAGGTCAAATAAGTATTAATGAGCTAGTCGATCAAAATACGTCTACGTTAAATGTAGCCTCTATTGAACTGGAAATCTCCGGCCTCTGCAATCAAGCTCACACATTGTCATTGAAAACCACCTCCGGCGGTTTGGTTCCGCAAGAAGCAAAAAGCGTGGCAGGCGGACCATTTATTCTTCATGTCAATTACCGAGCCACCGTGCAGTGGGGTAATCAGACAGCCGTGCTCGAAACCAATTCAACGCCGGGCGCAAAGTCTGCATCGGGTGTGATACCAGGTGCCAATCAAGGTGTGCTTAATCTAACGCTCGATATCGATAATACAACCAATGACATGAACGTGCCTTTGGTTGAAGGAACGTATTCGGACACGCTTGTGGTCCAGATCGGACAACCTCTTTAAACTGATATTTTTTGGAAAGGAAAATGTTATGAAACGTCAGCAATTGTACATCTTATCTGCGGCTCTGTTTACGATACTGGCTTCCAATGCTGCCGTAAAAGCGGCGGATAGTGCATCTAATGAACTTACCATCAGCGGCACCGCACCTCAAATTTGCCGGATGTCGGATGCAAACGCAGTGAATCTGGGGAACGCGTCATTCGCAAGTGCGCAACTTACCGTCACAGAGCTTGTAGACCCAACCAACGCAACGCCAAAAGCCTGGAGCGCCAGTCTCAATTATGCCGACACGATGTGCAATTATCCTGCCGTCTTGAGTTTGCAGAGCGCCAATGGCGGTCTGCAACTGGTCGGAGCTCTGCCAACGACAGTAGATGGAACATTTTTGGATAAGCTGGATTACACCGCAACCGCCAGATGGGGATCACTCAGTCCTCTTGTACTAGATACGTCAACCGACGGCACTGATGCTGTTTCTTTACAGGCAGCCGGCGCGAATAGAGCCGATCTCATAATTGATATTGAAACGTCTGACGGCACAATTCCTCTTCATAAGGGTGATTTTAACGACACCCTATATATCAGCGTTGGACCGTCCGTATAGGGCGGTTTCTACCAGTTATGAAATGGCGGCGAAGACATTCGAAAATAAAGCCGTTTGTTCAAGGTGAACCGTTTATAAAAATACAGAAGTATTTCATCATAAGTAGAGGGTATTAGAGTGAAACGGCTGTTGATGATAACAGCATACCGAGCATGTTCTTTGTGCTGCGTTTGTGTGTGCTGCGTTTTTCTGATGAGCGTCTACCTCATCACCGATGCGAAAGCTATCGCAGTAAAGCCTATGGTTTTAGAGCTTTCCGCAAGCGGATCCAAAAGTAAAGCAACTTTTCGCGTCTTTAATGATACCGCGAGAGTTCTGCCGGTAGAAATTACGCCCGCTAAGCTAGACATTGATGAAAATGGGCAAGCAACGAGGACACGTGCCGACGGTACGTTTATGATATTTCCACCGCGAGTGGTACTTCAGCCAGGTAAATCACAGACCATCCAGATCAGATGGCTTGGAAAACCAAATATCGCCAAGTCTGAAATTTTTATGCTGACGGCAAACGAACTACCGGTGCAATTTAACAATAATGAAGACGGCGTCAATGTTGTTATGGCCTTTTCAATATTGATGAATGTATCTCCTGCGAAATCCAAGGCAAATTTGGAACTTGTCAGCTCAAAAGTTGTCGAAGACAAGCGCAAGAATAGGAGGCCGTTTATTGAAGTTCGAAATACCGGCAACCGCCATGCCATGATTATGCAAACCAATCTGATATTCAAAAGCGGTAATTGGCGGAAAAAGCTTGCCCCCGCGGATATTTTCAAAGATCTCGGATCATTCGGTGTGATCCAGCCGGGGAAAAGGCGTAAGTTTTGGTTTAAGACGGTTTTACCGCCTGAGATCAGCAGCTTCGATGTCGATATTCAGCTCCCTGAAGGGCGATAGCCACTAACCGGTTTCACAAACAAGCAGCAAGAGGTGTGCGATGTCACGTCGTGGACAACGTATGGTTCTTGCTGCCCTTTCGACAAAAGCGATCAGAGGAGCGATTATCGGTATGCTCTTATCCTTTGCTCATTGTCCGCATGTATACGCGACCTCAGCCGCAGCAGTGCCGCCGGAAGAAGAGCGGAACTACAACGTCAACCCAACCGGCAAGACCT
>CAZMAC010000408.1:0-3382 GCA_964564085.1 uncultured Hyphomicrobiaceae bacterium | reverse complement strand
CCTTCTCCCGGTTCCGACGAGAAATATTTCTTATATTTGTCGGTCTCTTCGGCATATTTCTCGGCCTCAGGCAGACTTTCCTTTTTCACCGTAATATTCGGCCAGTCTTCCGAATATTTGCGATTGAGCTCAATCCAGAATTCCATGCCCGGCTCCGTATCAGGTTTGATGGCGTCGACGGGACATTCCGGCTCACATACACCGCAGTCGATACACTCATCCGGATGAATAACGAGCATATTATCGCCTTCATAAAAGCAATCGACAGGGCAGACTTCGACACAGTCAGTGTGTTTGCATTTAATGCAGGCATCCAAAACAATATAGGTCATCGCGGCTCTCCGCTGGCCCGATCAGCGAACAATCGAGGCTGTATTTCAAGGATCGCGCCGGAGCCCCTGTCACCAGCTCCGGCAATCGATGCTTTGCCTAACGCAAATTGGAAAAATGGGCAAGACGGCGCGCTGACGCGCAGAAGGGAAAATTGCGACGCGCGAATTTTCGGGCGTTTGAATGCTTGTCATATTAGCTTCGGTCTAAAACCGATTTCATGTCCCCGCGCCATACTCATCCCGGCGGCGCAGCCACGCCATCGTAAAGGGTAAATCCTGTTCATCACGGCCTTTCGGCACGAGATCGAGCAATTGATAGGCCCCATTCATCATATCAAGACCGCGCGCATAGCAGGAATAGGTGTGATAAATCGTGTCGTCATCTCCGCGATAAAATACGCTGAAACCCGGCGCCTCTTCGCTCGGAAAGGTGCTACGACGGTAATTGTAGAAGGCGCTGTAGCTCGCCAACTCTTCCGGTGTAAAAGTCACACCAAAATCGCGGTTAAAATCGTTTCCTGCCGACGACACCCAGTCGAAATGCCAGCCCATGCGTTTTCGGTAGGCCAGCAGTTTGTCGAGCGGGGCGCGGGAAACGGCGACGAAGGACACATCCCGCGCATTGAGATGGACGACATAATTGTCATAACCGTCCGCCCAGAAGGAGCAGCTTTTGCAACCAGCCTCCCAATCGGGATGGAACATGAAGTGGGACACGATGAGCTGAGTCCGATCCCCGAACAAATCGGACAGCGCGACCGGTCCGTTCTCGCTATCGAATGCGTAGCTTTTCTCAATCCTTACCCAGGGTAGTGCTTGGCGTTCACGACTAAGCGTATCGCGCGCCTTCGTGAATGCCTTTTCCTTTGCGAGCAGCGCCTTGCGGGCCTCGATCCAGTCTTCACGCGAGACAACGGCATTATTTGGCATGGGATTCTCCTCCTGCGCGCAGACGCAGCGTCCTGCGGCTTTCTTCAGTGTTATTCCTTTGAGTAAGGGCAGAGCGGCCGGTCGAGCAGACGCTCGGTGTAGATCTGCAAATTCCGGAAGTCTTCCAAATGACCGTTTCGCCTCGCCCCATTAATTTCATAACCGGCAATAATATCCGTCACGGAGAAACGGTTTGCGATCAAATAATCCTTGTCGGACAGATAATGATCCAGAACCGCCAGAGACCGCTTTATCTCCGCATTGTTCTGTTCGATGATCGCGGGAACACGCCGGTCTTCCGGGTAAACGACCGTATTGCGAAAGCTGCTCCAGGAATGCGCTTCAACTTCGGTCAGAATGAAGGCTACCCACTGATCATGCAGCGCCCGGTCCCAACTGCCGGGCACGGCAATCAGACCCTTTTCGGGGTGTTTGTCGGCAAGCCAGCTACAGATGGCAGCCGACTCAAATAACGGCCGGCCGTCATCCTCGATGGCAGGCAGCTTGCCGAGCGGATGCACTTTTTTCAGCTCATCCGATCCGAATAAAGCGCGGTCTGACCGGCTCTCGAACGGAATATCCAGTTCTAACAGCGTCCAGCGCACCCGAGCGGAGCGTGTCGGGGCGAATTCGTAAAGTTTGATCGACATAGGGGTTTTCCTCTCTCATATGGGCTGAAACATTTTTCTGGCCCCTGGCGCGCCTTTTCCGTTCACGCCGCGAAGCGTTTTGCAAGCCGGTCGAGACAGCCGCCCCAGCCTTGCGCGTGCATGTCCCGCGCGGCCTGGTCGGCAAAGCGTGTATGCGTCAGCGTGAGAAGCGTCTGATCGCCCTGGCTTTTGAATTCGACCATGACGAGCGATTCCCGCTCCGGCGTGGAAATCCAGGCCCAGGTGAAAACCAGCTTTTCGTTCGGCCGTACCTCCCGGTAAACGCCGCGCACGCGGTGCGTTTCGCCCGACGGCTTACGCATCTCGAAATCATATCGGCCGCCGACGCGCGCATCGGCTTCATGGATTTCGCAGGACTCCGCGTCGTTGCCTAAAAACCAGCTTGCGAGCATCTCCGCGTCGGTCCAGGCCGCATAGACCTCGCTGACCGGCGCTTCGATAACCCGCTTGAGGGTAAGCGATGTTGGATCGTTGATGGTCATTCTCAGTCCTCCTTGCGTTTCTTGCGGGACTTGCCCTTTTCGACCGCGGCGGCTAGGCGATCGAGACGCTGGCTCCAGAACCGCTCGGTGCGCTCAAGCCAGGAAACGGCCTCGCGCATCGGGCCGGGCTCCAGCGAGCAATGCACGGTTCGCCCGACCTTCACACGGCGCACAAGCCCGGCCTCCTCCAGGATTTTCAGGTGTTTCAGAACGGCGGGCAGCGACATGTCGAACGGCTCGGCCAGGGCGGTCACAGCCATGCCGTCCACGGCATCCGGTCCATGCTCGCCGAGCTGCGAAACGATGGCGCGACGGGTGGGATCGGCCAATGCGCCGAAGGTGAGATTGAGCTGATGGTTGCCGGGCATGAGGTTCATGTTAATAGTTAACTGATTAGTTAAGTTTTAACGCAAGCGAAACGACCTGTCAATCTGCTTTGTGTTGGTATGGGATCTTTGGATGCGGCAGCAGCAAACGCCTTGCTGGGCCTCCCTCTCGGAATACCCACGCAGGCTGGCATCTGGTAGGCGACAGCTTCCGCGTTAACCAGATCCCTGCTTTCGTAGGGATTTCGTCGGCGCAGCACAAATTCCCTCGCGGGACGCTCGTCTCCGAGGTTTCGCCGTATAGCCCGCCGCATCACCCCGCTAAAGCATGTCCCCGTGCAGACGGGGATGCGAACCGGTTTTGCGGCAAAGCCGATGCGCCACTTATTTACCTGGGCATCGTCTTTACGGCAAAACCGCAAGGGCACTTTTGCCGGACGATGCGCCGGGAGCGGCGCGGGCAGCCGGTCGGCTGGCCTATATTTAACGTGTATCAGCCTTCCGGCTGCCCACGCGCGACGATATTCCAGCTCTGTCCGGCACACTTCTCGCACATGGCCATGCACGACCCGGAATGTCCTTCGGACCGCATGATGCACGGATGGAGCCTTAAGCGGGATGAGGAAAAGCCTGTCCCCGAG
>CAZMAC010000407.1:0-3390 GCA_964564085.1 uncultured Hyphomicrobiaceae bacterium | reverse complement strand
TAGGCGCATCGGCCCGTAAAAGCGGGAACCGGTTTTACGGTCAAGCTGATGCCCAAGCAAAGATTCAAAGCCTCGTGGATGGTGGTCCAGCGAGGGGATTGGTGTTGGAGAAAAGCTTAAAGCGTATTACAGCCAGCCGCGCCGCTTGAAATAGAGATAAGGAATAAGGCCGGCGACGATCATAAGGACGATGGAGAGCGGATAGCCGGACGGCCAGCTTAATTCGGGCATGAATTTGAAGTTCATGCCGTAAATGCTGGCAATCAGCGTCGGCGGCAGGAATAGGACCGACATGACCGAAAAGATCTTGATGACATCGGTTTGCTCGATATTGGAAAGGCCAAGCGTAGCGTCGAGCATGAAGGTGATATTGTTGGCAAGGAATGTGGAGTGATCGCTGAGGGCTATCACATCGCGTGAGAGGGTTTTGAGCGAGCGCGCCAGCGCCTTGTTCGGTTTCACCTCGCTTGGCCGGCTGAGATAGGACAGCACGCGGCCAATGCTGACGAGGCTCTCGCGGCAGCGCGAATTAAGCCCTTCCGCAAGGCCGATCTTGCGCAGAGCCTCTTCATAATTGGTTTTCTTGCGCGCAAAGATCGTGCGTGAGACCTGATTCATATCACGCTGGACGCGCTCCAATACGTCGGCTAGACGGTCGATGACCGCGTCAAGCAAGCCGATTAGTATCGCCTCGCCCGATGCAGCCGGATCGGCCTGACGCTGGCATTGGGCGGCAAAGGCGCGGAACGGCATAGGATTGGCGTAGCGGATGGTGACAAGACGCTGCCCAATCAGGATGAAGGTCATCGGCTCGGTTTGCGGATCTCCGGCCTCGACCTGGGTGAGGACAGTGGCCGTCATGAAGAGCGCGCCGTTTTCCTGGTAAAGCCGGCTCGATACTTCGATCTCGCGCATTTCCTCGCGCGTCGGAAGCTCGATGGTGAGCGCGGCCTCCATGAAGGTTTCTTCGTCCTTGGTGGGGGCCAGAAGATCGATCCATACGGCGTTCTCGGGCAATGGCTCGCCATTTTGTACCGCCACCGGCGCGAGCGTTCCATTGTTTCGTATATAGGCCGTGATCATCTCGGGGACCCTCCTCTTGCCTCTTCGGTGCTGTCTGTTTGCGGCATCAAAATCAAGGAAATTATCAGCGCCGTGCGAAATGATGCACCGGCGAGGAATGCCGGCATGGGATGGAGGCCCAAGGACGGGACAAAGCCAGCCCGGCGCGAAGCGGAGCTGACTTTTGGAGTGGCGCTCGGTGGTGTCGGCGAATTTCAGCTGAGCGTCCCGCGCACCGGATAGTCTTTTTCGATCACAAATTTGACGCCATTCAGCAGCGCCTGAAGATCCGGCCGCGAAAAGGGCGCGTTGGAGATATCGACAATCTGGACGCGGCCTTGGGGGTTCACCACGAAAAGACCGGGTTCGGAAAATGGCCGGTCCGTCTCCTGCGGGGACCGCGGCTCCGAAATATAAAGCCCGAGCCCGTGCATCTCCTCAACCGTGAGGCCATAACCGACAGGCATCTGCCAGCCTTCGGACTCCACATCCGCCTCGGCCTTTTCCTTCGGGTCGGCAGAGACTACAGAGACAGCGATCCCGGCATCTTTAAAGTCACCAAGCATGCCATTCAGCGTCTTCAGATAGCGCTTGCACAAGGGGCAGTGCTTGCCGCGATAGACAATCAGCATGCGCCAGCCCTGCTCATTAGCGATATCGATCTTGCCGCCCTGCACCGTAGGCCAGCTCATGGCCGGGAACGGGGTGGCGGGCGTAAATTTATGAGAAGTTTGTGTCATGATTTATCCAGTTCTTTGAATTGCGCGCTAGGATTTCGAACCGTCAGCAGTTTGCCCGAAGAGGATCTTTTTGGAGTCCGCCGTCACGACCGCATTTTCATTAATCTCTTTGGCCAGCTCGTAAGCGCGTTTGGTTGCCGGGCGATCAGAAATGGCTTTGAACCAGCACTTCACATTCGGGAAGTCGTCGAGATTCTGTTTCTGCCGGTCATAGGGAACGATCCATGGAAAGGCCGCCATATCGGCAATCGAATAGTCTCCGGCGACGAACTCATTCTCAGCCAGCTGCTTATCGAGGACGCCGTAAAGACGGTTGGTCTCGTTTACATATCGCTCGATCGCATAGGGGAGCTGTTCCGGCGCATACTGAACGAAATGGTGGTTCTGTCCAGCCATCGGCCCGAGGCCGCCCATCTGCCAGAAAAGCCATTCCAGCGCCTTGGTGCGCGTTCGCAAATCGGAAGGAAGGAACTGTCCCGTTTTCTCGGCGAGATAAAGCAAAATTGCGCCGGACTCGAAAACCGAAATCGGATCGCCCTTGTCGGCCGGTTCATGATCGACGATCGCCGGAATGCGGTTGTTCGGAGAAATTTTCAGAAAGGCGGGTTCGAATTGATCGCCCTTACCGATATTGACGGGAAAGATTTTGTAAGGCAGCCCCGCCTCTTCCAGAAACATCGTAATCTTGTGGCCGTTCGGCGTTGTCCAATAATGCAGATCAATCATGTTCATCTCTTTCGTTTGTGTTTGCAGGGATGTTGAGAAGACCGAGCGCGGGACTGACCGCACCCTCTAACAGATCACGCTCCGGCCTCGTTCGGGCCAGAACGCGGATGCCAAGCAGAAGAGCCGTCAGCATACGGGCGAAATCCTCGGCGTCGAAGCGGCGCGATATTGTGCCATTTCCCTGACCGGCTTTCAGATTGCGCAGAAAGAATGCCTGTATCTCCTTCAGGTAAACGGCAACAGCGCTGCAAAGTTCGCTGTCTTTCGGCAAGACCTCCATCGCCGTATTAACGATCAGACAACCGCGCCCGTCAGGGGCTTCAAGCATCTGGTCGATCGTTTCGCGAAAGAATGCCAAAATCGCTTCCCTGGGCGGAAAGTCGCTTTCAAGCCGCGTCATCCTGGCGCGCATTCGCGTATCGGCGTAGCGCTCCAGAGCCTGAACGAAAAGCGACTGCTTGCAGCCATAAGCGTTGTAAAGACTTGGCCCGGCGATCCCCATATGATCAGCCAGATCGCGGATCGAAGCCGCTTTCAGACCATTGCGCCAGAAACAGTCAATCGCTGCATCGAGCACTTTTTCTTCATCGAAGGATTTCGGCCGAGCCATGTTGCCACTCGTGTTAACTCGCTCAATTGCGCGGGATGACGAGCTGAAAACCGTTTTGATCCCCGATTTCTCGGGGACAGGCTTTTCCTCATCCCGCTTTGAGTAGGTGCAGCATAGCGGAGATTTTTGATCAGTCGATACAAAATAATGTGAAGAGCAGCAGCAAGCTCCTCGCTGGACGCTGTCCACGAGGTTTCGAGTCTTTGCTTGGGCATCACTTTTACCGCGAAACCGGTTCCCACTTTCGCGGAG
>CAZMAC010000406.1:0-3397 GCA_964564085.1 uncultured Hyphomicrobiaceae bacterium | reverse complement strand
GATCGGCCGCCTGCGGACGGACAATCTCAGCAATATCGGACTTTACGAAACTTGCGACCAAGCCTTGCGGATGGTCGGCCAATCGCTCGATGAGCTGAAGGAACTTGAACCGGATGCCGCGCTCGGCAATGGCGGTTTGGGGCGGCTTGCGGCCTGCTTTTTGGAGAGTATGGCCTCGGTCGGAATTGCTGGTTTCGGCTATGGCATCCGTTATGATCATGGGCTTTTCCGTCAGGTGTTCAGCGATGGCTGGCAGGTCGAAAAGCCTGAGAACTGGCTCTCTTTTGGCAATCCCTGGCATTTCGAGCGGCCCGAGGTTGCCTATGAAATCGCTTTTGGTGGTCACACTGAGGCGATTGGCGATGGGGCGAATGACCGGCGCGCGCGTTGGCACCCTGGTGAGCACGTGCTTGCCGTTGCCTTCGATACGCCGATCGCTGGATGGCAGGGGCGGCGGGTTAACACGCTTCGCCTTTGGTCGGCACGCGCCCCCGATCTGATGCGGCTGGAGGAGTTCAATCGCGGCGATTATGTTGGCGCGCTTGCGGATCAGGCCCAGGCGGAGAGTATTTCGCGCGTTCTTTACCCGGACGATTCCAGCCCCATCGGCCAGGAGCTTCGGTTGAAGCAGGAATATTTTTTCACTTCCGCCTCGCTGCAGGACCTCACTCGCCGCCACCTGGATCAGTATCCCGGCCTTGCGTCTTTGCCCGATAAAGTCGCCATCCAGCTGAACGACACTCATCCCGCGCTCGCGGTTCCGGAACTGATGCGCCTTCTGGTCGATATCCATGGCGTGCCATGGGAGGAAGCCTGGCAGATCACCCAGCGCTGCATCGCTTACACCAATCACACGCTCTTGCCGGAGGCGCTGGAGACCTGGCCAGTCGAGTTGATGCAAAGGCTGCTGCCCCGTCATATGGAGATTATCGAGCAGCTCAATGCCGACCAGTTGGCAGCGTTAAGCCAGCAGGGCGTGGACGATGGCGCGGTTATTCAAGAGGTCGCGCTGACCGACAATGAGAACGGCCAACAGGTTCGCATGGGCAATCTTGCTTTTTTCGGCGCCCACCGTGTCAACGGCGTTTCGGCTCTGCATACCCAGCTGATGAAGGACACGGTTTTCAGTGCCTTCCACAAGCTCTTTCCCGACCGCATCGTCAGCCAGACCAATGGCGTGACTCCGCGGCGATGGCTGTTGCAGTGCAATCCAAAACTGGCAGCTTTGATCACGGAAGCGATCGGCGAACATTGGCCCGGCGATCTGGAACAGCTCGAAAAGCTCGCGCCGATGGCGGACGAC
Organism: uncultured Hyphomicrobiaceae bacterium; assembly: GCA_964564085.1. GTDB lineage: Bacteria > Pseudomonadota > Alphaproteobacteria > Rhizobiales > Rhodomicrobiaceae > JAHQVI01. Next base: position 2,094 of record CAZMAC010000406.1, on the reverse strand, counting down.
GCCGCATTTCGTGAGCGTTATGCGCAGGTTAAACAGGCAAATAAGCAGGCGCTTGCGCGCATAATCGAGACAAAGGCCGGTCTTAAGGTCGATCCTCAGGCGCTCTTCGACGTTCAGATCAAGCGGATGCATGAATATAAGCGTCAGCTATTGAATATCCTTGAGGCGATTGCGCATTTCCATGCGATCCGCGCAGAGCCCGATAAAGACTGGCAGCCGCGGGTCAAAATTTTTGGCGGTAAGGCCGCGGCTTCCTATCACATGGCGAAATTGATCATAAAGCTGATCAATGACGCTGCACGGATCATCAACCAGGACCAAGTCGTCGGCGACCGGCTGAAGGTGGTTTTCCTGCCGGATTACCGTGTGTCGCTTGCCGAAAAGATCATTCCCGCTGCCGATCTGTCCGAGCAGATTTCGACAGCGGGAATGGAAGCGTCCGGGACCGGCAATATGAAATTCGCACTCAACGGCGCGCTCACAATAGGTACGCTGGACGGCGCGAATATCGAAATCAAGGACCGTGTCGGTGCGGATAATATTTTCATTTTCGGTCTGACGGCGGATGAAGTTCTGGAGCGCCGGCAGGCGGGCCACGATCCCGGGGCTGTTATTGAAGGCCTGCCCGCGCTCAAAGAAACAGTGGACGCCATCAACACAGGCAAATTCTCACCGGATGATGCCGGACGCTACCACGAGCTTGTTCATAATCTAATGACGAATGATTATTTTTTGGTGACCGCAGATTTCCACGCTTATGAAAAAATGCAGCGGGACGCGGATGTCGCTTATGGTGCGAGGGATGCTTGGTTCCGGAAGTCGATCCTCAATACGGCCCATACCGGCTGGTTTTCCTCAGACCGCACGATCCGCGGCTATGCCAGCGAGATTTGGGATATTCCTGTCCGGAGCGGCGAATGAATGCTGCAATAAGACAGGACCGCCCGCTGGAAGAAACATCTGTTTCGTTGCAGCAAGAAAAAGAGGCATGGTAGGCAGGCAGTAAGATAAAGAATCGGCATAATTGAAGCGGGACGAGAACAACAAATTCTTACAATTCAAATCCCGCTCCGAATTATTTAGTGAGGAGGCTGAAGATGGGCAGAACGGAGCGGGCCGTATCGAATCTTTCACGCAATGCTATGGCTTATGTGCTGGCAGGAGGCCGGGGCTCGCGTCTCCTGGAGCTGACAGACAAGCGCGCCAAGCCTGCGGTTTATTTTGGCGGCAAGAGCCGGATCATCGATTTCGCGCTATCCAATGCGCTGAACTCCGGTATTCGCCGGATCGGTGTCGCCACGCAATATAAAGCACATTCGCTGATCCGTCATTTGCAGCGCGGCTGGAACTTTTTCAGGCCCGAGCGCAATGAAGGCTTTGACATCCTCCCCGCTTCGCAGCGCATTTCGGAAGACCAATGGTATGCCGGCACGGCGGATGCCGTTTATCAGAACATCGATATTATCGAAAGCTACGGCCCCGAATATATGGTCATCCTGGCGGGCGATCACATCTATAAGATGGATTATGAGGTGATGCTCCAGCAGCATGTCAATTCCGGTGCGGATGTCACGGTCGGCTGCCTGGAGGTGCCGCGCCTGGAGGCGACCGGCTTCGGTGTCATGCATGTCGATGAGGCTGACCGCATCATTCATTTTCTGGAAAAACCCGCCGATCCGCCGGGGATGCCGGATAAGCCGGATTATGCGCTCGCCAGTATGGGCATCTACGTCTTTCAGACGCGTTTTCTTTTTGAAGAATTGAAACGCGATGCAAATGATCCGTCATCGGACCATGATTTCGGCAAGAATATCATTCCCCATCTGGTCCAGACCGGCAAAGCCGTCGCCCATCGTTTCCCCGCCTCCTGCGTGCGCAGCGGGGCTGAGGGAAGCGAGGAACCTTATTGGCGCGATGTCGGCACGATCGATGCGTATTGGCAGGCCAATATCGACCTGACCGATTTTACCCCGGCGCTTGACCTTTATGATCACGACTGGCCGATCTGGACTTATGCCGAGGTCACACCGCCAGCAAAGTTCATCCATGATGAGGAGAACCGGCGCGGCATGGCGGTCAGCTCGATGGTTTCCG
>CAZMAC010000405.1:0-3418 GCA_964564085.1 uncultured Hyphomicrobiaceae bacterium | reverse complement strand
ACAATGTTTGCATCAAGACTTTTTTTAATTATGGGAGCTAATCCTTACTAATCAGACGTGATAAAATCGACACGGGTAAAGCAGAAAAGGAAAAATCGCATTTACTCAGCTACAAAGACAAATGGGAGGAACTGAAAGATGAGCGTATCGATTCATCCGGCTGTCGATAATGGCGTACGTCCCGGTAGTCCTGGGTTTAGTGGCGGGAAGCTCTATTGCAAATGTCAGAATGACCGTGTCGAAGTTACCGTGACGAGCAACAGTGCACATAATCATGTGTGCGGATGCAGCAAATGCTGGAAGCCGGCAAACGCCACCTTTTCGCAAGTTGCTGTCGTTCCCCGCGACTCGCTCAGCGTGACCGCAAACGGACACAAACTATCGATCGTCGATCCGTCCGCCGCAATTCAGCGTTACGCTTGCCAAATATGCGGGACGCATATGTATGGGCGTATCGAAAATACCGGCCACCCGTTTTATGGGCTCGACTTCATTCACACCGAGCTATCCCCGGATCAAAGGTGGTCTGCACCGGAGTTTGCCGCTTTTGTGTCCTCAATCATAGAAACGGGAACGCCGCCGGATCAAATGCCTGCAATTCGTGTGCGCCTGACGGAACTCGGTTTGCCGCCCTATGATTGTCTATCCCCTGCACTCATGGATGCCATCTCGACCCATGTGGCAAAATCGAAAGGGGTGCTCGCGGCGTAGAATGAAATAAAGAAAATTACGACCGGTTTTCCTGTGATTGCCCGCTCAGAAGTAGTCAACAGCAATGGCTATGGGGCTAGATCAACTTGCGTTTAATCGGAATCGATTAAGCGCAGAAAAGCTGATCTATTTTAAAAGGTTAGAGCAACTGTCCGCGTCCAATTGGACGCGCGTTGCTCTAGAGAGTGCGATTATTTGCATCGCACTATCGACAATGTAAAAAGCTCCGCAACAGCCTAAAGCTGCGCGGAGCTTAAATTATAATCGCCAATGCTTAGGATCGCGCGAAGTCAGATATTTCGATCTTCGCTGCGATCTAATTTTTAGCGTTTGGCGAGTTCGGCTGGCAGATAAGCCGTAACTTCAAGGCTGGTTTCCGTCGAAGTCACTGCTGGTTTCTTCCAGGATTTCTTCTGCATCGATTAATCTCCCTTTTCCAGTGGTCTGCGCAAATCCCTGGGCAGACTCCATATCGGGCAAACATAGTAATCTCGGCATCTACCTCATAGTCAAAACAAACAATAGACCTCACGCAGCTATGTCAAAGAACCCTTGCCATGCCGGAATCGGTTTCCATAGTCCGTTATTCCGCTGCTACTGGCAGTTGCGTCACATCTACACTTTCATTCTGGCGCTGACGAAATCTGGTGGCAAAAAAATCAAGAAAAACTCTGACCTTAGGCGAGATATGACGAGAAGATGGGAAAAGCGCCCAAATTGCGGTATCCCCTGCAACGTCATAATCCTCTAGAACGCGTACAAGCTGTTTATCCTGGATCACATCGTTGGTCTTCATTGCTGAAATCCGCACGATTCCAAGGCCGTAAACAGCGGCTTCTATGAGCATTTCCGTATTATTGCTCGACAAAGTTCCGCTTACCCGGACGGATTGATCTGCCTCACCATTCGAAAACCGCCAGACAGAGTTTTCACCGAGCACAAGACAATTATGATCGGCAAGATCATGCGGCACCATGGGCCGTCCGTTTTTCTCGATATATTTGGGTGATGCCAAGATGTAATATTTGTCTGGCGCAAGACGCTTCGCGATTAGCTGGCTGTCAGGCAACGGCCCGGTCCGGATCGCGACGTCGTAGCCTTCCTCCAATATGTCGACGATACGGTCTGTCAGGTAGAGATCGATCATCACATTGGGATGTTTCTGCTGAAATTCGCAAATGCCTGGCCGGACAGAGCGGCCAAGAGCAGCGGGGGCTGTAACCCGCAAGGTCCCGCGCGGATGCGAAGCCGACTCGGCCAAAGTTTCCCGGACATCGTCAATCTCAGCGAGAATTCGGGTAACCGAACGAAGGAGCATCTCGCCTTCTTCGGTAATTCTGATCATGCGCGTATTACGGTCGAAAAGCCTGACACCGAGCGAATTTTCCAAGGTCTGGAGCCTCTTGCTCACATTGCCGGGGGTCATTTCCAAGTCGGACGCGGCTGCAGAAATATTGCTTAATGCTGCGACACGGGCAAAAACCCGCATTCCATGGACGTCCATTTGCAGATCCTCCCAGAGGGCTTGTAGCGATTTAGCCGCTTATGATTTTCAAGCGTTTTGAACTTGATGAATTTTATGAAATTGTGCTCCATCGCCCATCGAGATCTCGGTTTATCCTGGGACGCTTCATCGCGATGCGAGATTTTGCATCACAGAATTCGATCTCATTATCCAGGTTATGATAACTCTATTATGGACGGTTGCAATAATCGTAAGCTGTTCAAAGCCCACATTTCGGCAATTCCGATCAGTATCGCTATCCAATATTCCCGGGAAAGCAGACTCGCTTGCTGATAAAGCGGCTTAAACCGATCGGCGGCTTCACATTTCATTCTACGGCATTTCGTTTATTGTCCGCAGCGATATTTCGAAAAAGGGGAAGAGCACGAACGGTGCTGGATGGTCGGGCGCCACGAGGAGGCGTTGCACCCTGCTCTTCTTTTCGATCATGATGATTTTGGACCCAACTGATCCAAAATCATCATTGGCGATCGCTTCTCATACCTCAGACCGCGATGACGAGCGGAGACTCGCACAATCCTCGTAATCCCGCTCTAGAAAATCACCACGCTGCGAATGCTTTCGCCAGCATGCATAAGGTCAAAAGCTTTATTGATATCATTGAGCGGCATGGTGTGAGTGATCATCGGATCGATCTGGATCTTCCCATCCATATACCAGTCGACGATCTGCGGAACCTGAGTTCGTCCTTTGGCGCCGCCAAAAGCCGTACCCTTCCAGACGCGTCCCGTCACAAGCTGGAACGGACGCGTTGAAATTTCCTTGCCAGCGCCCGCAACACCGATGATGATGCTTTCGCCCCATCCCTTATGGGCGCATTCCAGCGCCTGGCGCATCACATTCACATTGCCGATGCATTCGAAGGAGTAATCCGCACCGCCTTTGGTCAGATCGACCAGATAGGGCACCAGATCTCCCTGAACCTCGCTCGGATTGACGAAATGGGTCATACCGAAGCGTTCGCCCCATTCCTTCTTCGAGTTATTCATATCGACGCCGACGATCATATTCGCGCCGACCAGCTTCAGCCCCTGGATAACATTCAGGCCAATTCCGCCAAGGCCGAAGACGACACAGTTCGCCCCGGGCTCGACTTTCGCCGTATTGATGACCGCGCCGATGCCGGTCGTCACACCACAGCCGATATAACAAATTTTGTCAAACGGCGCATCTTCCCGCACC
>CAZMAC010000404.1:0-3437 GCA_964564085.1 uncultured Hyphomicrobiaceae bacterium | reverse complement strand
GATCGGCGGAAAGAGACCGAAATTGACATTCATCGGCTGGAAGCTGCGCGCGCTGGTGTCGTCTCCAGTCACATGGCCGCCGGTGATATGCGCCACGAGCGCGCCCATGGCTGTCGTCGGCGGAGGAACTTGCAAGGATTGCCCCAGCTTTTCGCTGGCGGCGAGGCGTCCCGTGATGAGGCCGATTGCGGCCGATTCGACATAGCCTTCAACGCCGGTGATCTGACCTGCAAAACGCAGGCGCGGCAGGACCTTGAGGCGAAGCTGGCCGTCAAGCAGCTTTGGGCTATTCAGAAAGGTGTTGCGGTGAATGCCCCCAAGTCGGGCAAATTCAGCCCGTTCAAGTCCGGGAATCATGCGAAAAATGCGTGATTGCTCGCCATATTTCAGCTTGGTTTGAAAGCCGACCATGTTCCAGAGCGTGCCGAGCGCATTGTCCTGGCGAAGCTGGACGACCGCGTAGAGCCGTTCGTCAGGTTTGTGCGGGTTCGACAGACCAACAGGCTTCATCGGTCCAAAGCGCAAAGTCTCAGGCCCGCGCTCAGCCATGACTTCGATCGGCAGGCACCCTTCAAAATAGGGCGTGTTTTTTTCCCAGTCTTTGAATTCCGTTTTCTCCGCGACAAGCAGCGCATCGATAAAAGCGCCATACTGATCTTGGTTCATTGGGCAATTGATGTAATCGGCCCCGCTCCCGCCCGGCCCCGTCTTTTCATAGCGCGACTGCATCCAGCACACGCTCATATCGATGCTTTCATGGTGGATAATGGGTGCAATGGCATCGAAAAAGGCAAGCGAGTCTTCGCCCGTCAGCAATCGGACAGCGTCGCTGAGAGTAGGGGAGGTGAGGGGACCGGTTGCGGTAATCACACTGTCCCAGTCTTCCGGCGGCAGACCCGCGACCTCGCTTCGCTCAATCCTGATCAGCGGATGGCTTTGAAGCTGCTCCGTCACCTGCGCCGAAAAACCATCCCGGTCGACCGCAAGCGCGCCGCCCGCAGGCAGCTTATGCGTATCGCCCGCCATCATGATCAGTGAGCCGTAGCGGCGCATTTCCTCATGCAGAAGGCCGACGGCGTTGGTTTCTGCATCGTCGGAGCGGAAAGAATTGGAGCAGACGAGTTCGGCAAGCCCGTCTGTTTTATGCGCATCCGTCATACACTCGGGACGCATTTCGTGCAGCACGACGGGAACACCACATTCTGCGGCTTGCCAGGCAGCCTCCGAGCCTGCAAGCCCGCCGCCAATGATATGAATTGGGTTTATTGTGACCATGGGGTGACAAGCTACGCGAAAAGCGCGTCTGCCTCAACGGCCGGCTTCTCAAATTGCGTCTGCGGCTGATATAGATCAATTTGGGTAACAATATTCGGGACAGACGTAGCGATGAGAAAATCCTTTCTCGCGGCTATTTCCATATCGGCTCTGGCGCTATCGGCATGCACGTATGAGCGTGACGGACCGCCTGAATACCATTATCAGGAATTCAAATCGCGCGCTCCGACGAGCGGCAATACGGTTTTTGTCTGTCACGCTTATGGGTGTCAAAAACAGACACCGGTCAAATTCAGCCGCAATGAAATCAAGAAGATCGCGGCGATCATGCGCAAGACCAAGAGATCCAATACGCCGCATGAGGAGCGCCGCGCTATCGCTTATGCGGTCGGATGGATCGAGCGTCATGTCGGGCGGAAGATCGGGACTTCGGCCGACCGTCCTGGCATGGAGTTTGCCGGCTCCGGCGATCCGACGCAGCAGGATTGCGTCGATGAGGCGACCAATACGACAAGCTACATGCTCGTGTTGGAAAACAATGGTCTTTTGAAGCACCACACGGTCGGACGGCCTTTCTCCAAGGGCAATGTGCTTGTCGGCGGCGTTGCGAACTGGCCCCATTGGACCGGCGTGCTTTGGGAGAAAAGCAGCAAGCAGAAATGGGCGGTCGACAGTTGGATTTATGAGAATGGCGAAAACCCGGCCGTCGTCGAAGCCGAAAAATGGTATATCAAGGATTTGAATAATCTGCCGCCAGCGCAGACTTGATTGCCGCGAAAAGCAAGGCGCCTCGACGACGCCTCGTTTCAGTTTTGCACTCCGGTTATTGCGGCATTTCCACGGTTTCCATCTGAAGATTTGGTAGTGACGCTTCAATTTGCTGGCGTCGAGCTTCGAAATGGTCGGGCAGCTTAAGCGAACGGCCCAATTCGCTGACTGGCTCGTCAACAGCAAAGCCGGGATCGTCCGTTGCGATTTCAAACAGCACACCGCCGGGCTCGCGGAAATAGACTGAGCGGAAATAATTCCGGTCCAGCTGATCCGTTGTCCCAATCCTGTGGTCCTCGGCCAGTTTTCTGACCATCGCTGCCTGCGTCTCATCATCGGCGGCACGGAAGGCAACGTGATGCACCGACCCCGCCCCCTGCCTTGCAGGCAAGAATTCGCCTGCGACGCGAATATCGATGACGCCGCCCATATCTGTTTCGCCAGCTTTGAAACGCACATAGCTGCCTTCACGCCCTGTTTCGGTAAATCCGAGAACATTTGTTAAAATCGCGCCTGTGGCCGCTGCGTCCTTCAGCAATAGCGTGACACCGTGGAACCCGCGAATCGCTGCGCCCCCTGGAACGTCGCCACCGGTCCAGGCTGTTTCGTTTTCAAGCCCCGGAATTCCGACTAACGCAAGCCGCATCCCATCGGGATCTTTGAAGGGCAAGACGGTCTCATCGAAACGCTTTTCCGGCGATGAATGCGTCACGCCGCGCTCGACAAAGCGATGCGTCCAATAGCCGATCGCGCTTTCGGGAACGCGCAGAATGGTTTCCTGCGTTTCGCCGACGCCGAGCCGTCCCGGCGCAGCATGCGCCCAGGGGAAGAAGGTCAAAATGCTGCCCGGCTGGCCGGTCTCATCGCCATAATAGAGATGATATGTTCCCGGATCGTCGAAATTGACGGTGCGTTTGACGAAGCGTAGCCCGAGCGTATGCGTGTAAAAGTCAAGATTACACTGAGGGGGGCCTGCAATCGCGGTGACGTGGTGAATGCCATTCTGTGTCATGGCTGGATCTCCTTTCAGATGGTTTGAAAGCCATGTTTCTCTTTCGCCAAGTAAGGTCTGCAGTGATGACATGCAATTGCATTTATGCAATTGAAAGAGTGCAATATAGCTTATTGAATTGCGTGTATGAAAACCTCATCCTGGAAGCACGTCTTTTTCGTTTTCAGGAGATAAGCCATGATTGATAACCGTCTTGCCCCTTATGGCGCCTTCGCGTTGCGCGTTTCGCTCGGCGTCATGTTTATCGCCCACGCCTATTTGAAACTCGCCGTCTTTACGGTTGCCGGTTTCGAAGGTTTTCTTGCGCAAATCGGTCTGCCGACCATTCTTGCCTGGCTGATCATCCTTGCTGAGCTGCTTGGCGGTGCGGCGCTTATTCTTG
>CAZMAC010000403.1:0-3440 GCA_964564085.1 uncultured Hyphomicrobiaceae bacterium | reverse complement strand
GACGCCAATCAAACTGGATCGGAGGCGGGGTTCAAATGTCATGTTTGATCCACTAGCGTACACAAGACACGCAAAGACCTGAGCTCATATCGCCTTGATCTTGTCGTACGCTCTTACATAACTTCGCGCTTGTGTTCAACGGGGAGGCAAATTCGTGATGTGCCGCAAGCTATTCTGGGCATTCGTCTTCACAATTTGTTTTATTTCTGGCGCCCTGCAGCCGTCACGAGCTTCAGTCATCCAGAATCTGCAGATCAGTCTCTATGCCGGTAACACCGCTTTGGCGGAACAGACCGTGCGCACACATCTCTTGGAGGAGCCCGGCGATGCCCAAGCGCAATTTGCGCTCGGCGCCGTGCAATTTCTTCGCGCAATCGAGCGTCTTGCACAAAACCTGCACCGCTTCGGCCTTCATAGCAGCTATTCTGACCCGACCGGCTTGTCGGGACTGCCTTTCCTGAGAATTCCCGTTCCGCCCAATCCATCGCCGGAGAAAGCGACATATGCCGCTCTCAGATCGGTGCTTTTGGAATTTGCAATCGATCTAAGCAAAGCCGAGGCAACGCTGGCGGGTATTGCGGAGAAAGATGTCGATTTGCCTCTGAACCTCGGACTGATCCGGCTCGATCTGAACGGCGACGGTGTGAGTTCGGAAGGAGAAACGCTCTGGGAAATCTTTCAAAGCGTCGCCAATCTCCGTTGGCTGAACAATAGCGAAGCGATCCTGCTGAAAGCGGACTTCGATGCGAGCGATATTCCGTGGCTGCAAGGCTATTGCCATCTGCTCATGGCGATGAGCGAGTTTCTGCTCGCCCATGATTGGCAAAAGGCTTATGAGGCGACTTTTCACAATGTCTTTCCAAGTGCAGACCTCCCCCTGTCGAGACCGCGCAGCGCGATCATACCGCAATCCGGATATATGCACGGCGTCACCGACCTGATCGCCTTTGTGCATTTAATCGATTGGCCCGTCGCTGCACCGGAGCGCATGGCCAATGTCTTGGCCCATCTGGAAAGCATGGTCGAACTTAGCCGGGAGAATTGGCGACGCATCCTGGCGGAAACGGATGACCGAAATGAATGGATCCCGAGCCCGAAACAAACGGGGGTATTGCCCGCGATGCCCGTCACCGAAGACCGCGTGAATGGCTGGCAGTTGTTCCTCAGTGAATTTGACGCGCTGCTCAAAGGTGAGAAGCTCTTGCCGCATTTCCGCTTCACGAAAGGGATCAATCTGCGCCGCATCTTTACCGAGCCGCGCCCGTTCAACCTGATCCTTCTCATCCAAGGCACTGCGGCCCTGCCCTATCTGGAAGACGGCGAGCTCACCAACCAGCAAACCTGGATGCTCATGATGCAATTGCTCGGCGGCGATTTCTTCCGGTATTTCATCTGGTTTAATTGATGCGCAGATGCGAATGGCTCAAGCGCCCCTTTGGTTTTGTTTACCAGCGACGTGCATTAGCAATTGCAACGCTGGACGCGAGACGTTGTTTCCGCCATAAAACGTTTTTCACATATTACACCGAGTTTTGAAACAGGGTTCGTTCATTAAAAATCCCAGCATGACACAAACCATTCGCAAAGCTGTCTTTCCCGTCGCCGGTCTTGGCACACGGTTCCTTCCCGCCACAAAGGCCATGCCCAAAGAAATGCTCACCGTCGTTGACCGGCCTGCCATTCAACATGTCGTCGATGAAGCGCGTGCGGGCGGCGCAGAGCATCTGATCTTCGTCACGGGACGCAATAAGGGCGTGATCGAGGACCATTTCGACCGGCCATTTGAGCTTGAGCATACGCTACAGGAGCGGAAAAAGCTGGCTGCCCTTGAAGAGCTGGAGAAATTTTTGCCGGCGCCGGGCCAGACCAGTTTTACGCGTCAGCAAGAGCCGCTCGGGCTCGGTCACGCGGTCTGGTGCGCGCGCGATATTGTCGGCCATGAGCCTTTTGCCCTGCTGCTGCCGGACGTTCTCGTCAAATCCGATGGCATGAGCTGCATGGGCCAGATGATGGAGATGTACCGGGAGCTGTCGGCGAACGGCGAAAAGGTCAATCTCATCGCGGTGGAGGAAGTGCCGCATGAGGAGGTCTCCAGCTACGGCATCGTCGATATTCAGCCGGGCGAGGGTCCGCTTTGGGAAATCAACTCGATGGTCGAAAAACCGCCTGTCGAGGAAGCGCCGAGCAATCTCATCATTATGGGCCGCTACATCCTACAGCCGGAGATTTTCGATATTCTGTCCAGCCAGGAACGCGGCGCGGGCAACGAAATTCAAATTACCGATGCCATGAAAACGCTGATGAAAACACAGCGCTTTTTCGCTTATAAATATACCGGACGCAGCTTCGATTGCGGATCGAAGCTCGGCTTTCTGGTGGCGAACGCCGCTTATGCACTCGACCATAAGGAGCTCGGCCCGCGCTTTGCGAAAGAGCTACATAAACTCCTCGGCGACTAGACGGCGTCTTCGACCGATCCGCACGGGGGCTTTGAGGGAAACACAGCGCATGCTCGGTGATAAGCGGGTTCAGCAGTCTGAGACCATCACGCAATTGCAATCGGGTGCGGACAGGACCATCGCCTCGGCCAGCCGGACGCTCGATCTGGAAATTCAGGGGCTTGCGGCCCTAAAGTCGGCCATCGATAACGGCCTTGGCGACGAATTCGTTACCGCCGTCGAGCTGATCCACAAAGCGCGCGGCCGCGTCATCGTCACCGGTATGGGCAAAAGCGGTCATATCGGCCAGAAGCTCGCAGCGACCCTCGCTTCCACCGGCACGCCGGCCTTTTTCGTCCACCCGGGCGAGGCCAGTCACGGCGATCTTGGCATGATCACCCAGGAGGATGTGATTATCGCGCTGTCCTGGTCGGGCGAAACAGCCGAGCTTGGCAATATTTTGAGCTATTCGCGCCGCTTCGGTGTCCCGCTGATTGCCCTGACTTCCCGTGACGACAGCGCGCTTGGCAAGGCTTCCGACGCCGTTCTGCAGCTTCCCATATCGCAGGAAGCCTGCCCGCACGGCCTTGCCCCGACGACGTCGACCGCCATGCAGCTTGCGATGGGCGATTGCCTCGCGATCGCGCTCCTGGAGGCGCGCGGATTTAGTGCTGCGGACTTCAAGATCTTTCATCCCGGCGGCCAGCTTGGCGCCAATCTGCGCTATGCCGCCGATGTCATGCATAAGGGCAAGCGCATGCCCTTATCGCCGCAAGGTCTGAAGATGGCCGAAGCGCTCGTCATCATGACGGAGAAAAGTTTCGGCTGTCTCGGCGTTACCGACGATGCGGGCCAGCTGATCGGTATTGTGACCGACGGCGATTTGCGCCGGCATATGGGCTCAGATCTGCTCAATGCCTCCGTCGTTGACATCATGACCCGGAACCCGAAGACCATCACGCCCGACACATTGCTCAGCGCCGCTCTCAATCTGATCAACAC
>CAZMAC010000402.1:0-3447 GCA_964564085.1 uncultured Hyphomicrobiaceae bacterium | reverse complement strand
AGCGCGCCGAGAACTCGGCCACCTTTTTCGATCGGAGCTGCGTAATTTATGACGGTCTCGCCAAGCTCATTTTCGCGCGCGATTCGTACGGAACTGCCTTGTTCTAATGCAGCCTCGACTTCCGGGATGTTTTTTCCATTTTGAAAACTGACACTGCTTATTTGAGGCAAGCTATCGCCGCGCAATATCCGCTCAGCCTGAAGCCATAGCTTATAGGTCCAGGTAACTTCATCGCTACGCTTTGTCGGATTTTGGTACTGGGTCAGCCGGCCACTTTTATAGATGCGGTTGCTGTCGACAAGCCATGTGCCGTCGGCGCTATAAAGGTAGCCGCGGGTCTTTGTTGTCTTGACCAGGCTGCGCAGCAGTTCAGCCGATGTCTGCAAGCTAAATCCGTAAACATTATCCGGCGCCTGACCAAGGATGACGTCATCCATTATCGGGGATGGGTTGGCTGTCCCTTCAAGGGCCAAGGCTTTTGCTATGATTCCAGCTTCGATTTCCAGGCTTTTGCCTCTGGCTTCAATCAATCGGTCGTGAAAATCGCTCAGATACAGTATCCCGCCCAAGAGGATCACGAGACTGAAAAAATTAATCGCAACAATAAGCCTGGTGACGGAGGTAAATTTAAAATGCGGTGCAACGCGCGAAAACAGCGCTCGTAGCTTCCCCCATATCAAACGGGGCAAGCCTGCGCTGCTTGAGGTTTCGATTTGCCGGAACGTTTCTACGGCTATAGTACTTCCCCCCGAAGTTATTCCTTAAAGCGGTAACCGACGCCGTAAAGTGTTTCGATCACATCGAAATTATTATCGACATATTTGAATTTCTTGCGCAGGCGCTTGATGTGGCTATCGATCGTCCTGTCGTCGACATAGACTTGATCGTCATAAGCGGCGTCCATCAGCGCATCACGACTCTTGACCACACCAGGACGCTGCGCAAGAGCCTGCAATATTAAAAACTCCGTAACGGTCAGCGTCACCTGCTTGCCGTCCCAGGTGCAGCTGTGGCGTTCCGGATCGAGTTTCAGCTTACCGCGCTCGATTATCTTTGCGGGATCATCAATAATGCCGCCAGCTTCGCGGGGAGCTGATCTGCGCAGAATCGCTTTCACCCGCTCGACCAGCAGCCTTTGTGAGAACGGTTTCCTGATGAAATCATCGGCACCCATCTTGAGCCCGAAGAGTTCGTCGATTTCATCGTCTTTCGATGTGAGAAAGATGACGGGCATCTCGCTTCGCTGGCGTAACCGTCTGAGCAATTCCATGCCGTCCATACGCGGCATCTTGATATCTAGGATAGCCATATCGGGGAGATCGTTTACCATCCCGTCAAGCGCAGACGCACCGTCCGTATAAGCCTGGATCTTATAACCTTCAGCTTCTAGAACCATTCGAAGCGAAGTTACGATGTTGCGGTCGTCATCTACTAATGCGATCGTCGACATAGTTGCAGAGCCTCGCCGGTCTTTTTCTAGTCTTTTGTCAAAGGTATCAAAGTCAGCTTGTTGCGAATAAGTCACATTCATTTCCCAAATGCATCGTAATTCAGCGGCACCAGATTGCAAACTCAGAAATCATGTCAATTCATAGCCCTTCAGAATTAGGCTTAATTGTGACGTCAGCGCGTCGATTAATACGCACGCAAGCGTTTGGCGCCCTGGCAACGCTTGAGGCAACGACCGATCACCCTTACGCGTCCCTGATTGTGCTTGCGACAGCAATTGACGGAACACCAGTATTTCTTATTTCGACGCTGGCCTGGCATACGCGCAATTTAGAGGCGGATCCACGCGCCTCGATCTTGTTTGCTCCGCAGGCAAATTCCGATAACGATCCTCTGAATATGGGGCGCATTAGCGTTATGGGGACCGCCAAACGCACAAATGATCCGTCTCTGCGCCGAAGATTTCTAGCAAGACATCCCAGCGCCGTATCCTATGTTGATTTTTCAGATTTTTCCTTTTGGCGCCTGGAGATCGAGCAGGCGCATTTCGTCGGCGGTTTTGGCCGCATATCGACCTTGTCAGCTGATGAGCTGTTGCTGGACAGTGCTTTGGTCAATTTATGGAATGCGAATGTCGAAGATGCTATCGATCAACTGAATAATGACCGGTCGGAGCTCATCGCAAGACTGGCCATTTCCTTGGGCGGTCAGACCAGCACGAATTGGCAAGTGGCTGCCTGCGACCCGGATGGATGTGATCTCGTCTTCTGTGAACAAACAGCCAGGCTGACATTTGAACGTCCTATCGAGCATCCGGAACTGCTGGTCGAAAGCCGTCAGGCTCTTGAATCATCAAAATAGCCGACATTTACATTGCGGTTTTTCCGGACTCTTAAGTTCATTATATTTGGTGAAAAATCCAGTTCTGATTCGATCAGAACCACAATTTCTGCCATAATATTTCCCTTGAGCTTTTTTGCTCAGAAGGCTGTCTGCCACCGATATTAGAGACGATCCTTACCCCATAAAGGTAAGGAGCAAACTTCTGTTTTTTGCTTAAGGAGCGATCTGTGACAGTGAGTGAAAGCGGTCCCCATGAAGGTCCGGAATCTGTAAATTTGTCCCGCCGCTTGGGTGCTCTTCGGAGCAATCCATCCGCTGCAGAACTCTTTGAAATGGCTATTCAGCGCGGGGAAGGCCAAGTCACCGCGACAGGTGCGCTCGCTGTGCGTACCGGGACCCATACCGGTCGCTCCGCTGCCGACAAATTTATCGTTATGGACAGCTTGACCGAAAACACCGTTTGGTGGGGCAACAACAAAGCTATTTCTCCAGATCAATTCGACGCGCTCTATCAGGATTTCATCGCGCATACAGGCACAACAGACTTGATTGCGCAGGATCTTTATGCCGGTGCCGATCCACAATACCGCCTTCGCGCACGCATTTACACCGAGCTAGCCTGGCACGCGCTTTTTATTCGTCATTTGCTGATCGTGCCGCCGGCCGGCGAGCTGAACGGATTTAAGCCCGAATTTACGGTCATCAACCTGCCGAGTTTCCGAGCTGATCCAGCCCGTCATGGGTGCCGATCCGAAACAATCATCGCCTGCGATTTCAGTCGCAAATTGGTTCTCATTGGCGGCACATCCTATGCCGGCGAGACGAAAAAATCGGTCTTCACTTATCTCAACTACGTTTTGCCGGAACGCGGTGTCATGCCGATGCATTGCTCGGCCAGCGAAGAGAAATCCGGTGCCGATACGGCTATTTTTTTCGGCTTGTCAGGGACCGGCAAAACCACACTTTCGGCCGACCCTGCGCGAAAGCTGATTGGTGACGACGAGCATGGCTGGTCCGGCCAGGGCATCTATAATTTCGAGGGTGGCTGTTATGCCAAGACAATCAGGCTCTCAAATGAGGCCGAGCCTGAGATCTACGCCGCCTCGCATAGCTGGAGCGCGGTGCTGGAAAACGTCATTCTCGATCCGCAGACGC
>CAZMAC010000401.1:0-3455 GCA_964564085.1 uncultured Hyphomicrobiaceae bacterium | reverse complement strand
CCAGCCCTCCCGTCGATGAGACCTGGTCTCCAAAGGCCTCCCAAAGCACGATGACGGAAAAGGCGAAAAAAGACACAGCCGAGCTCACAGCCTTTCTTGGCGATCGCACGGAGCGCGCACCGGATGAGCGGATCCAGGCGACCACGCTTTACCTGATTTACAGCGATTGGGCGCAAAGCCATCAGGGTAATCCAATGACTTTGGCGCAATTTGGCTGTGTTCTGACGCGCCATCTCGGCCTCACCAAACTCAAAGCCGAGGGCAAAATCCACTATCTCAATCTCCGGCTCAAATCTTCAGCTTCGCAAGGGAAGGCCTCCAGACGCCTCCAGGCGGTCGGTGATTGACGGAACCAAAGAGGAGGAAACGTCTATGCAAATGACTGTCGACCGTGACGCGCTTTTGAAAGTGCTCAGCGTTGCCTCCAGCGTTCCTGCAGGCAAAGACACATTGCCGATTTTGCAATATTTCTTGCTGGGTGGATCCGGTGAAACTGGTTTCGTCAGGGCCACGGATCTGGATTTGGAAATCCGTGCGCCTTTTGAAGCCGAGATCAACGCTGCTGGCGAAATCTGTGTTGCCGCAAAAGTCTTCTATGAAATCGTCAAGCGCCTGCCGGCGAAGTCGCAGATTGGTCTCACTCTGATCGATGAGCGGCTAAAAATCGTCTGCGGCAAGAGCCAGTTTCAGCTCTCGACATTGCCGGCCGAGGATCATCCACCGCTTGAGGTGAAGGCTAATAAGAGCTGGCAATTCGAAATCGAGGCTAGCGTCTTGCGTGGTATGCTGACCGGCGTTCGCCATGCCGTGGCGAATGATGAGGCCCGCTATTACCTCAATGGTATCTATCTTCATCTGGTAAGCCGGGAACGCTTGGCGGCAGTTGCCACGAACGGGCATTTGCTAGCCATGCAGTGCTGCGATGCGCCGCCTCAAACCAAGGGCTTGCCCGGTGTCATTCTGCCGAGAAAGACCATCGGCGAGCTGATCAAAATCTTGCCGAACTCCGGCGATCTGGTATCGCTGACGGTCTCGAAAAAGCTTGTAGAGCTGGAGCTGGGGAACGGCATGCGGCTTTGCTCGAAAGTCGTCGATGGCACCTTTCCCGACTATGAGCGCGTCATTCCGAAAGACAGTCCTTATGCGGCCTTTCTATCGGCTGATGAGCTGAGCAAGGCCGTTGCGCGTGTTTCTTCCGTGCTGGATAGCAACCATACAGGGGTCACGATCGCGCTTGCTCCCGGCAAAACGATCAAAGTGGCTGCTGAGCGAGGCGGGATCGGGTCCGGTTTCGATCATTTCGCCGCCGAGATTGAGGAGGGCAAAGCCGAGATCGGCTTCAACTATCGGTATTTGCTGGACATTCTTGGCTCGCTTGAAGGCGGCGCGATCGAGATCAAATTCACCGCCGCTTCCGATCCGATTGTGATTGGGCTGAAGGAATCGACCGATATCGTCAATGTCCTGATGCCAATGCGTGTCAATGCGTCGACGGGCGTGCTTGAGGAGGCCGCATGATGGGATTGGCAAGGGGCAATAAAACGAAAAAAGCCGCGTGAGTTGCAGCTCATCGCGGCTTCGTATCTCGTGTTCCTGAAGTAATCAGTAAATGGTCCCTGTAGAGCAGCGTTCATCGCTGTACTCGTGCGTGAGACGCGCGCTCTCGTCCTGATTATCTATCATTTTCGGGCTGGGCGCGCAAGGTTTGTGGCGGCTTGTAGAGAAGATGGGGAGATGATCGGGGATATCGAAACCATGCCGGCGATGCAGCTCGATGCGGCGCTGTTCTATGCCGGCCGCGGCTGGCCGGTTTTTCCGTGTTCGCCAAATGACAAGCGTCCACTTGTCGGCGAGTCCAGACCTGGCGCCGGCGACGCCGGCCTTTATCGGGCAACGCAAGAAAAAGCTCAAATCCTGACTTGGTGGAAGCGGTGGCCGGATGCGCTGATTGGCGTGCCGACCGGCGAACGGATCGGGGCCTTCGTTGTCGATCTGGATCCGGCCGATCGGCAAAGCGCCGACGATCTCCTCGAGGAGCTGCGTATCAAGGTCGGCGGAAAACTGCCACCATGTCCGCTCACTCGAACGCCGCGTGGTGGCTTGCATATTTGGTTCAAAATGCCGGCCAGTATCACCATCGGGAATCGTGCCAATATCCTCAAAGCTGCTAAGGACGATGCAAAAATCGATATCCGCGGCACGGGCGGCTATGTGATCCTTCCGCCGTCAAAGCGGCGCGGCCCAAAGGCCGTAAAAGAAGGCTGCGATGGCATCACGTATCAATGGGAGGAGGATGCCGGCCTGGATGATCTTGATCTGCCGGAGCCGCCGGCGGCTTTGATCTTGCTGATCGTCTCAAAGGACCGAAGCGATGCCGAAAATGAGCAACCTCCTGCCACCCCGCGCCCCTTGCAGGCTAGCCGCACACCTAACCTCTCAACACGTGAGCGGCAATATGCGCTATCAGCCTTCGATGCAGAAATTCGTGATGTGGAAACGACTGGAAAAGGGCAACGCAATGCCGTCTTGAACAATGCAGCTCTTAAACTGGGCTCATTGGTTGCTGCAGGGGCGCTGTCCGAGTCGATCGTCAGAAGTGCGCTGGAGAATGCTTCGATTTCTTCCGGCCTGGTCAAAGATGATGGCTGGAAAGCGGTCCGTGCGACCATCAATTCCGGCTTTAAGGCTGGTTTTGAGAAACCACGCGATCTCTCCGAAGCGGCACTCGGTCCGTCTTACGAGCGTTCCAGCCGGCTAGAGCCGCCACCGAGCGCATATGACGAGCCGGAAACGGATCATTCCGGCGGTGGATCGCATAACACCTCATCAAATGACGATGGCGGCGACAATCGGGATCCGCGCGAAGTGGTCCGGCTCAAGGTTGGACGACTGCCTGAAGCGATCCGCGATATCGAAAAGGCCATGATCAAGGTCGGGCCTGGTCCGACTTATCAGCGGTCCGGCGAGCTCGTGCATATTGCCGAGCGTCCCATCCGCCGCAGTGACGGAACGGAAGAGATCCAGGAGGTGGTCACTAGTGTCGAGCCAGCGGCTATGCTTTGCGAATGGGCACGCTCCATTCGTTGTTAGCGATTGCGCGAGGCGAAGATCGTTCCGCTGGCAAGGCTGAACTGATGATGGCAGGCTTTGCACTTGTATTTGCGGCGGCTGGAAAGATGATAAGCCTTCGCCCAATTGCAGCGCGGGCATACCGGATTTCCTTTCGTTGCCGGCCAGCGCAGCAGACAGAGCCGACGATATGCCGTCTCTTCACCGCCTTCGTAGATGTCCTTCAGCGATAGCCTGCGGGCTGCCGCCGATAACAGAAAATGCTGAGCCATGCTTTGTCTCCTCCAAACCAAGAAGAGCACAGCTCACATGAATGTTCGCTTTAAGTTCCAATCTGGTGCGCTTACGCCATAAGGCCGGACCGGTAGGCCACTACTGGTATCACC
>CAZMAC010000400.1:0-3457 GCA_964564085.1 uncultured Hyphomicrobiaceae bacterium | reverse complement strand
GTCACATGGCTGAACTTGATGACCACTTCGCCATCGTCACAGGCTGCAAAGCTCGGGGCGGCGGTAAACACCAAAGCCGCGCCGGCAAGGACAGGCAGGATTTTAAGCATTATGGATTGTCCTCCCATTCGAGTGAATTCATAAGCCGCTTTCAATTGGTCTTAGCGGCTGAGGCAGATGAGACCACAAAATTAATGCCTTGCCGAGAAAAAATAAACCTTCCTAATAGGATGATCTGCTCGTTCGTCCCATTATGCGTTCGTCATTGAACGAGCATCGCAACATTTTGGAACATGTGCGAAAGCTCGCAAGGGGCCCAGCCCCCTTGAAAAATAAATTTTTTGCAAGGCTTCGCGGCCTCGCTCGATCTGTGTTAGCCTAACTGTTGAAGAATCAAAGAAAAGACATGCGCAGTATCGAAAGCTAACTCAGGAGTTCGTCATGTATAAGAAGATTATGGTCCCCGTCGACCTCACGCATGCCGGTCAGTTGACGAAAGCGCTTAAAATTGCCGCGGATCTTGCAAAATACTATCAAATCCCCGTTTGTTACGTCGGAATTACAACCGAGACACCGAGTTCAGTTGGACATACGCCCGAAGAATACGCCGAAAAACTTGAAGCGTTCGGACGCCAGCAAGGGGATTTGCACGGTCATGAGGTTACGACCAAATCCTATGCGAGTCACGATCCATCGACCGACCTCAATCAAACGCTGCTGACCGCCGTCAGGGACACAGGTGCCGATCTCGTCGTGATGGCCTCTCATGTGCCTGGCGTCTTTGATTATATCTGGCCGTCGCATGGAGGCGCTGTTGCGTCGCTTTCGGACGCTTCCGTCTTTCTCGTTCGCTGACAATAGCGCATTTGCGCTTCTTCTTTTTTACAAGCCGACAAAACACATCTGGGAGGAACCAATGGCTGACGAAACTGCGATTGTCGCCATCCCGGCTCCCGAGGGGCCGTCGAATATCATCGAGACCGAATATGAAATCGGACAGGACAATCTTACGCCGCAGATCGGCCCGTTCGGTCTCGACATCCATAATCCGGTCTTTTTGATCTCCGGACTGACGATCGTTGCTTTCGTCTTTCTGACACTGGCCTTCCAGGATAGCGTTGGGCCGCTTTTCGAGGCTTTGAGAAACTGGCTGACCGCCACTTTCGATTGGTTCTTCCTGCTTGCCGGCAATGTTTTCGTTCTCCTGTGTTTGTTTTTGATCGTTTCGCCTTATGGCAGTGTCCGGATCGGCGGCCGTGACGCGACGCCGGACTACTCATATACCGGTTGGTTCGCAATGCTGTTTGCCGCCGGTATGGGCATCGGCCTGATGTTTTGCGGCGTGTCAGAGCCGATTTCGCATTATTCCTCGGCATTAGGAGGAACAACTGTCGAAAATGGGGCTCGCACGGACTGGGCGCCGCTCGGCGCTGCGGCTGGTAATCAGGCCGAGGCTGAAAGGCTTGGCATGGCCGCAACGATCTTCCATTGGGGACTTCATCCCTGGGCCATCTATGCTATCGTCGCGCTTTCCCTGGCTATTTTTGCCTATAATAAAGGGCTACCGCTGACGATACGATCCGCGTTCTACCCGATCTTTGGTGAACGGGTCTGGGGCTGGACCGGACATATCATCGACATTCTCGCCGTTTTTGCCACCTTATTTGGTCTGGCAACATCTCTCGGCGTCGGCGCAGAGCAGGCGGCTGCGGGTCTGACCTTCTTGTTTGGCGATGGCAACGCTGCCGAAGGCGCGCGCACGCTGTTCGGTTTTTCCTATGGGAATACAGAAGAATCCGGGGTTGCCAACAATCAGACAATCCTGGTTGTTTTGATCCTGGCAATCACTGCAGCGGCCTTGCTGTCCGTCGTGGCTGGTTTGGATGCCGGCGTGAAACGTTTGTCGGAAATCAATATGGTGCTCGCAGCGTTGCTTCTGCTTTTCATCATTGCCGTTGGCCCGACCGTGCAAATCTTGACAGGCTTTTTTGCAAATCTCGTTGCTTACGCGGAATATCTGCCTGCGTTGTCCATGCCCTTCGGACGGGAAGACGCAAACTTCAGTCAAGGCTGGACGTCCTTCTATTGGGCCTGGTGGATTTCCTGGTCGCCTTTCGTCGGCATGTTTATTGCGCGCGTCAGCCGCGGGCGAACGGTACGGGAGTTCCTTATCTGCGTTCTCATCATCCCTTCGATGGTTTCCGTTCTCTGGATGACGGCATTTGGCGGCACGGCGATCAGTCAGATCGTCAACGATAACTACACGGCCGTGCAGGACGCCGCCCTGGAACTGAAGCTCTTCCAGATGCTGGCAGTGCTCCCGCTGACAGAAATCACGTCCTTTATCGGTATCGCCTTGGTGATCGTGTTCTTCGTAACTTCGTCGGACTCAGGCTCGCTAGTGATCGACACGATCACGGCTGGCGGCAAGGTTAACGCACCGGTTTCGCAGCGCGTGTTCTGGGCAACCTTCGAAGGGCTTGTTGCGATCGCGCTCCTGCTTGGCGGCGGGCTTGCCGCTTTGCAGGCGATGGCTGTCTCGACGGGTTTCCCGTTCACCATCGTACTGCTACTCGTTTGCTACTCGATTATCAAAGGGCTTGCCAGCGAACCACGGTAACGGCCCATCACGATTTCGCGCCAGCGGGTGATTTTTCAGTCATCCGCTGGCGCCAATTGGTTTATGATGCAGGCTTAACGTTGAGACTACCGAGCCTGGCGATGAAAAGGTCTGGGGTGAAGCCCTGCCGCCAGAAGGTCGTGAACGTATGAGGGCCATTGGAGCGCGCCCGGCATCCGAGTAAAAAACCTATAACGCCGTCGCCATCAGCTTTTCGGCATTCGCGTCGAGCCGTGGCTCTATTTTAATATTCCCATTCGACGCCGACGCCGAGCTTGCTTTCCCCGTCCGCGCCGGTCTCGCCCCGCAATTTGATGTTCTTCGTAATGTCCAGATCGACCTTGACCCGGCTGGAGTCGCCGGAAGAGCCTTGCTCGACACCGACAAAAATCTGGTCGCTCAGATAGCTGCCGGCCGAAACGGCGGCGTCGCCTTTTTCGTCGGTCGTGACATTCAGCGTGTCAATGCCGACGCTCGATTTTAGACGTCCCAATACGCCCGGCCCGCCGGATAGGCCGGTCAGCTCGCTGACTTCACTGGCAAGCTGCGCGATCTGCAAGGGCGAGAGCTGATCGAGTGATTTGTTGAAAAGCAGAAGCGCAAGTACCTCATCCTCCGGCAGCTCCGGGTTGGAGGAAAAGCTGAATTTGGGATTGGAGGCCTGACCGCTGACCGTCACCTCGATCCGTGTACTCTCGACATTGGCAGTGGCGAGAAAATTCAACAACGGGTCGAGGTCGCCATTAAAATTGACTGACCCACTTACGAATTCCAGCGTGCGCCCGAGAATGGCAAGACGCCCGCGCTCCAATGTGAACTCTCCGACGGCGCGCGGCT
>CAZMAC010000399.1:0-3486 GCA_964564085.1 uncultured Hyphomicrobiaceae bacterium | reverse complement strand
TTTCGGGTCACGACGGCCTCAGGCAAAATCGGCCGGGTGGGTTGCGTTACGCTCCGGCCGGCGGACGAACCCGGCGAGAAGCGGACGGTTCTCGCGATCGGGCAATACGGGTCGAGCGACGATCAACCGGTGACGGTCAAAATTACCGGTGACCTGATGTCTCTGGACGGCCGTGTGAATTTCAAGGGTACGCAAACCGATGTGATCCCGCTCGAAGCTGGGCCAACCATGATCCTGTCGGAAATCGTACGGCCGGAAAACCGGCATCTCGGCACCAGCGGAAACTGTCCTCGCGACGGCGTCAAAAGCGTGGTCCGTGTAACCTGGACAGGCGGCATCACCAAACCGGGAGGCGCGGAAATCGATGACAAGGAACGCCAGCTCTATCGCGTGACCGTCCGCAAGGCGGACGGCGGTTTGGCAACCGTCACACCGAGAGCGATCGCGGACCTGAACGACAACGACAACAATCACGATCTTTGTCTGGGTATCGCAGGAGAGCCCTTAAGCGTTATTCTCCCCGCTGGCGCGCTCACAGATCCAAACGAGGACTTGAACCCGGAGACCGAGGTCAAAGTCTCAGCGACCCGCGCTTGATCTCATTGGCATTGACGAAAAACCTCGATTCAGTTGGACACCGCCGCGAAGGTGGCTTTGCCAGATTGCCCGCGCGATGGATGACTATTGCTTCGCAAGGCAGCCGTCGGCGAGGCCTTTGGTCGATTTGGCAGGATCGGTCATGTAAGCGTAGGAAAAGATGCTGTGCCAGCAGGTAATCTGCTCGCCTGCTTTCGGGGTATTGTTCTCAAGCTCCGGCCAGTCGAACGACGAGACTCTGAAAAGATCGCCAACGTGGACGTAAGGCGTCAGCCGGGTGCTCGGCGGTACGGCCGTCACCAGATCGACGAGGTTGCAGACCCGGTCGATGCGGCCGACGGCTTGGGCCAGTCGTGCAAAACCCTCATTGCCGACGCGGGGCGACGCAAACGTGACGATACGCAAACGCTTGCTGTTTTCTGGCGACATCAGTGCCGCATCGACGCCTGCAAGCATAGCGAGCGCGGCACCGAGGCTATGGCCGATGAACGTCACATTGCGCCCGACGACAAGGTCCTCCAATCCCTCAGATAAGGGAATACGCGCGTCGTCCGAAACCCGTGTCATCTCGAAGCTTTCGTAGATTTTCATAAAGCCGTTGTGCACGCGAACGCGCGACAAAAGCCGTCGCGCGCCAAAGGGAAACGGCCGCCTGATTCGGCTTCTCAGAAACGGGCGCAGCCGCGCCTGCACGTTTCGAATCCACTCGTTCGGTTGAAGCGTGCCGCGCACGATAACAAGACGCCGCCCCGTCGCAGGATCGTCGGCGACAACGCCGTAGAACGTGCGGGTATCCCGGACTTTGCGGCGCCGCAAGCGCTCGGTCCGGCCGGGGTCGCCATAGATCAAAGCGATCGGCTTAAGGTTTGCGGCCAACCCGTCGAGCGGGTCCTTGCCTTCGCTGTAGGCGGTGTACATGTCGTAGCTCATGGCTGACAGTCGCGCATGTGCTGCTAGATCCGCCGACGTCACTGCGCCCGCGGATGGCTGATGTGCGCGCGCATTGAGCGCGTCGGCTTCGGCGTCGCGCCGCGCCTTGAACGCCGAGCTGTCCGGGCATGTGAACCACTCCGCCTTCTCGGCGAGGGCCACTGGTGGTAAGAGACTGACGAAAGAGCTGACGATCACTGCGCTGATTGCGAGCGCAGCGGACCTCACTTGAAACTGCATGGATTTTCCACCTGCCATAATAAGCACGCAACAAGATATGTGCCCGATGCTTTCATCCCCTATTGGTTCCAGGCACAGGTCCACTCTGAGGTGTCAGGCGCTTCCTTGTTCGCTGCTCCGCCAACAATGCGCTGAGCTGTGCCTCCCGGTCGGCCCATTGGGCCTTGCCGGCCAGATTGTCCAATTCCATCGGGTCGGCGGAGACATTGTACATTTCAAACTCGGGCGCGACCGGTTCGACCTTGATGTCTTGCACGAATACGCGCCGGCTACGGCCTGCATCTGTGCTTTCGCGGCGCAGCGGTTTCCTGACTGTGTCCCGCACGCCGTCTTCACCAGGTGTGCCCGGCTGGGTCCAATATCGCGGATGATCGAAGTAGCGGGAGTATTTCCATACCTTGCCATCAATTTCAGCAATAACAGTTTCGACATGATTGGGCTGCGCAACTGAATCGTAGGTCAGACCGATAAAGTTCTTCTGGTCGAGACCACGGCTGGGGTCGTCGTCTGTCATAAAATAGATGGGATCTTTAATCGCCGTTGCGTCAGTCTCCCCTCGTAGTAGCGGCGAAAGATCTCTGCCGACCAGAGGTAGGGCATCAGTAAAACCCGGAGCAATTGCCGCGTTTGCCTTCTGCATGTCGACGCCAGCGAGGCCGAGAATGGTTGGAGCAAGGTCGATATGGCTGGTCGGAGCCGACACGGAAGCCTTTGTCGCATTTCCTGGCATCACAACCGTCAGCGGAACGCGCAGCGCTTCTTCGTAGGCCATATACCACTTCTGGAACAGGCCTCCGTGGGCGCCGAGGAGATCGCCATGATCCGATGTAAAGATAATGATCGTGTTGTCAGCGAATTTGGTTCCGCTCAACGTTTGGATGACCTCGCCAATGTGCCGGTCAACATCTTCGTGGAGTTTGTAATAGAGCCTGAAGTAATCTTCGCGGACAGCGCTCGGCTGCATAAACTCGCTGTAGGCATCGCGATAGCTCGCCTGGCATGAGGGCTTCGTGCGAAGGCTTTCCCGCCGTGTCTTTCTGAATGCTGACTGGTCGAAAAGATCGGTTGGTACGTGGTCTGGAACGCTGAAGTCGTAGAGTCCGCCGGCACGGTCGGCGAGATTCGTGAAGAACCCCCAAAGCGCAATGTCATGGGGATTCGTAAAGGACGCGGCCATGAACCAGGGCGTGTCATCGGAGGCCGCGTTCAACTGGCCAAGCAGATCTCTAACCTGCTGGGAAATGGCAGGGTCACGGCCCTGCTGGCCTTCTGGCGCAGACGATCCCGTGCGAAGAGGGTTCGCGCCATGGGGTTCCGGGCCAATCCAGCCGTCGAAACCGTACGGATCGAGCACGTTGGCTTCGAGATACGTTTGTTCCTTTTTCCGATCGGTGAAGCCGTTTTCGTCATAGCTTGTAACTACGGTTTCTGTTCCCGGGATTCTTAGGTCAGCCTCATGGGCGTGCCATTTTCCTTTCCAGAATGTACGGTAACCACCGGCGCGTAGGTAGTGCCCAACCGTTGGTACCGAGCCAGGTAGGAGCCAGTGCATGTCAGGGTCATTGGCTGCCTTGGCGGCGCCGTCGGTGTTTGCGACACCGTGCAGAGAAGGGTAATGGCCGGTGTAAATCGAGGTGCGGCTGGGCACGCAAAAAAAAGACGCGATATAGTGGCGGTCGAACGCGATGCCCCGCGCGGCAAGGCTGTTGTGCGCGGGGA
>CAZMAC010000398.1:0-3487 GCA_964564085.1 uncultured Hyphomicrobiaceae bacterium | reverse complement strand
TTTGGTGTCATCGATTTTAGGGACAAAACTGTATCTGCGCAAAGATACTGGCTAGGGCAATAGTCCTTTGAAAGAAGGGATCGGAACGGCGTCGGTCAGCTGTTGTGTTGAAAAGCTTGTCCAACTATCTAATATAACATACGTCTAAGGGGCGGTCGGCCCCGAATTCGGCATCGGTAGAACCGAAAAAAGAATGGGCATGGGAGGTGTTTGTTGTTTGACCAATGGTCAAAGAGGGGCATTTTTGCCGCTGTTTTTCTCTTTACAATCGCAGCCGTCAATAGCGATGCAATCGCGCAAGGCTCAGGGCAGAAGCCCGGCGACGTCACAAAAATTCTGATCGCGATCATCAAAGCGGAGCAGGACAGACCGCTGCCGATTTCCCGCCTGAAGATTATTCCCAAAGACGCCGGAGTGCGCGGCGCAGAGCTGGCAGTCAAGGATAACAACACAACGGGCCGTTTTACGAAGCAGTCCTTTTCGCTGAAGCGCTACGATCTGCCGAAATCGGGCAATGCGGCGGCGGTTGTCGATCAAATTGTCGTCGACGGGATTGGTCTCGTCCTGGTCGACGCAAATACAGACCAGCTCCTTGCCCTCTCCGACGCTGCGCAAGACAAGCCCATTTTGCTTTTCAATATCAGCACTGCAGATACGAGCCTGCGCGAAGACAATTGTCGCGCCAATATTATCCATGTCTCGCCGAGCCGCGCCATGCTCGCCGACGCGCTGGCGCAATTTCTGGTCCTAAAACGCTGGAGCCGCTGGTTTCTGATCGAAGGCGCAAATCCGCCCGACAAAGCCTTTGCCAAGGCGCTGCGCCGCGCGGCGAAAAAATTCGGCGCGCGCGTGGTAGAAGAGAAATCTTACGAGGTCACCGACGCCTCGGCGCGAACCGACTCGGGACACGCGCAGGTCCAAAAGCAAATGGCCGTCTACACGCAAATTTCCAGCGATTATGACGTGCTGGTGGCTGCCGATGAAAGCGAAATTTTCGGTCCATACCTGCCCTTCCGAATCTGGTCGCCTCGTCCTGTCGCCGGAACCTCCGGTTTGATGCCGATGAGCTGGCACCCGGCGCATGAGCAGTGGGGCGCCACGCAGATGCAGAACCGCTTCTTCGAATTGGCAGGGCGCTTCATGACCCCAATGGATTTTCATGGCTGGCTTGCGGCCCGCGCTATAGGTGAAGCGGCGACGCGGTCCAAATCCGGCGATTTCGCCGCCATCCGCGATTATCTGCTGGGTGAGGATTTCGGTGTAGCCGCCTTCAAAGGCCAGAAGGTCAGCATCCGCAAATGGAACCAGCAGGTTCGCCAGCCTGTCGCACTTGCGACGACCGAGATGCCCGTATCCTGGTCCCCGCAGCCAGGCTTTCTTCATCAGAATGCAGAAGTCGATACGCTCGGCATCGACGAGCCGGAGACAAAGTGTAAGCTGAAATAATCGTCTGCGCCGATGAGACGAGCGGACATGTTAAATTGAACAGGGAGGATCTATGCCATATTCGCCATTTCGCACCGTTCTATTCGGGGCGGCGATCAGCCTTTTAACGGCTAGAGCAGCCAATGCTTATACCGCCTATATCTCAAATGAGAAGGACAATACGGTTTCAGTCATCGATATGGAGAAGCTGGAGGTCATCCGCACCTATCCCGTAGGCCAGCGCCCGCGCGGCATCACCATGACGAATGACGGTAAATATGTCCTGCTCTGCGCCAGCGATGACGACACAGTCCAGGTGATCGACGCCAAGACGGACAAGATCGTCAAGACCCTGCCCTCCGGCCCCGACCCAGAGCTGTTCGTCCTGCATCCTTCCGGCAATCCGCTCTATATCGCCAATGAGGACGACAATCTGGTCACCATCGTCGATATCGAGAAAGACAAAGTCCTGGCGGAAGTGCCGGTCGGCGTGGAGCCGGAAGGGATGGGGATCAGCCCGGACGGCAGCGTCATGGTGAATACGTCCGAGACGACCAATATGGCGCATTTCATCGATACGAAAACCAATGAGATCGTCGCCAATGTTCTGGTCGACAGCCGCCCGCGTTTTGCCGAATTCACGAAAGACGGCTCGCAGCTCTGGGTGACATCGGAAATCGGCGGGACGGTCGCAGTGATCGATCCGAAGACGCACGAGATTGTGAAAAAGATCGGCTTTGAAATTCCCGGCGTTCAGCCCGAAGCGATCCAGCCGGTTGGTGTGCGCGTCACCAAAGACGGGCAATATGCGTTTGTCGCGCTTGGGCCTTCAAACCGCGTCGCTGTGATCAACGCCAAGACCTTCGAGGTGGAGAAATATCTGCTGGTCGGGCAGCGCGTCTGGCAGCTCGCTTTCACGCCGGATGAGAAATATCTGATCTCCACCAATGGCAATTCGAACGATGTCTCGATCATTGATGTCGCCGATCAGGACGTCATCAAATCGATCCAGGTCGGTCAGCTCCCATGGGGCGTAACGGTTTCACCGAACTGAGCCTGCATCCAATAAAACTGCAAACTGAATAAATTGAGGGAAGGAAATGAACCAATGCAAATGACGTCGACAGCCCGTCTGGTTTTCGCTGCATCCGTGCTTGCAATCGGCCTTGCGCCGCTCTCGTCGGCAAATGCGGCCGGAAGCCTCGCCATACGTTGTCAGGAATTGCCGAAGTTGGTGTTCGGCTCGGACATCACAGGGTACAAAGTCTCGCAAGAGACCTATGAGCTTGAGACCGGCAAGTGTTACGAATTGGAGATCTCTTCGACCGGCAATAAGGAATATGTTATTCGCGGCGCAGATTTTTATCGGAATATTTGGCTGCGCAAGGTGGAAGCGGGCGGTGTTGAAATCAAGGCCCACAGCCTTTACGAGCTCGAATTTGAAAATGAAGGCAGCCTGGAGATCTTTTTTGTGCCAATTCAGCAAGGAAAGTTTACGCTGACCGCTAAAGGGCTTGAAGAAAAAGGCACAATGGCAACCTTCAATGTCAAATAGGTAGCAAGAGCGCTAAAGGCATATCATCGAAGGCACTATGAAGACAATTCTTCAAAGCTCCCTGACGGCACTTCTGGCGCTGGTTCTTGCCGGTTTGCCGTCAGGCGTCTGGGCGGCGTTTAACAAGAGCAAAGACTGGCCGTGTATTCAGCGCGAAGTCCCGCAGGTTTCGGCGGGCATGGTCTGGACGGCCGGGCCGGTCGATGCCGACGATAAGAGCTGGTCGCGCAAACCCGGTGTCGGAGCCGCTGTGCAGGCTGTCACCTCCCGGCGCAAGACGGTTGAGGACGCTTTAAAAGCGATCGACGAATACGCCGCCGGTTTAAAAGAAGACCGCAAGGACCGTCTGACAGCTTTATTCGTTGGCACCTTGCAGCGGCTCAACGCCGAACGGCGGCAGATCATGGCCGGGATCAAACGCTATGCGCGCCGGCAGGCCGCGCTTGCCGACCAGATCAAGAAAAAGTCTTTAGAGGAAGTCGAACTTGCGCAGCTTGCCTCGCCGAC
>CAZMAC010000397.1:0-3499 GCA_964564085.1 uncultured Hyphomicrobiaceae bacterium | reverse complement strand
GCGAGAAGTACAATAAGGTCGTCGATGCCTGGGCAAAATGTACCGACCGCGTCGCCAAAGAGATGATGGACCGCATTCAGACGGTTCATACCGACGAGGAGACGGGCCGCGAAAAGCAGATCAACTCGATCTACATGATGTCGCACTCGGGCGCACGCGGAAGTCCGGCGCAAATGAAGCAACTTGCCGGGATGCGCGGTCTCATGGCGAAGCCGTCGGGCGAGATTATTGAGACGCCGATCATCTCAAACTTTAAAGAAGGGCTCAGCGTTCTTGAGTACTTCAACTCGACTCACGGGGCGCGGAAAGGCCTGGCGGATACCGCACTGAAGACGGCAAATTCAGGCTATCTTACACGCCGTCTTGTCGATGTCGCGCAGGATTCCATTATTACTGAGCACGATTGCGGTACGGATAAGGGCATTAAGCTCGCTGCCGTCATCGATTCCGGTGAGATCATCGTGTCTCTCGGCGATCGGGCGCTCGGGCGGACAACGGCGGACGATATCATTGCGCCCGCAAACGGCGAGGTGATTATCAAATCCGGCGAGCTCATTGGAGAGGCCGAATCCAAGGCGATTGAAGAAGCGCAAGTCCAGGAGATCCGGATCCGTTCGGTGCTGACCTGCGAGACACGCAACGGTGTTTGCGCCATGTGTTACGGACGCGATCTTGCGCGCGGCACAATCGTCAATCTTGGCGAAGCGGTTGGTGTTATTGCCGCTCAGTCGATTGGCGAGCCGGGTACGCAGCTCACCATGCGCACGTTCCATATTGGCGGAACGGCTCAGGTCGTCGATTCCTCATTCATGGAGACGAACTTTGCCGGCGAGATCAAAGTCCGTAACCGCAATGTCCAGCGCGACAGCCAAAACCGCCTTGTCGCCATGGGCCGTAACATGGCGGTGATCGTCCAGGATAAGGAAGGCAAAGAGCTTGGCACTTACAAGGTGATCCAGGGCGCTCATATGAAAGTCGATGAAGGGGACACCATTAAGCGCGGACAACGTCTTGCGGAATGGGACCCTTACACAAGGCCGATTTTGACGGAAGTCAACGGTGTCGTCGATTTCGAGGATTTGGTGGAAGGCTTGTCGGTCAATGAGCAAACCGAAGAAACCACGGGTATTACGCACCGTGTCATCATCGACTGGCGTGCTCACCCGAAAGGCTCAACTCTGAAGCCGGCTCTTGTCATCAAGGACAAGAAGGGCAAAGTCCTGAAACTGCCTCGTGGCGGTGAAGCACGGTACCTGCTCTCCGTTGATGCGATCCTGTCGGTGGAGCCGGGTCAAACCGTCAAGGCAGGCGATGTCCTGGCCCGTATCCCACTGGAGTCGGCCAAGACCCGCGATATTACCGGCGGTCTGCCGCGTGTTGCAGAGCTTTTCGAAGCCCGGCGTCCAAAGGATCACGCCATTATTTCGGAGATTTCAGGTACCGTGGAATTCGGCCGAGATTATAAGAACAAGCGCCGTATCACGATTAATCCTGACGATGAGAGCCTTGAGTCGATCGAATATCTCATCCCGAAAGGCAAGCATCTGGGCGTGCAGGAGGGCGATCGTATCGAAAAGGGTGAGTTCATTATGGACGGCAACCCGGCTCCTCACGACATCCTTGCAATTAAAGGCGTCGAAGAACTGGCATCTTATCTCGTAAACGAGATTCAGGACGTCTACAGGCTGCAAGGCGTGACGATCAACGACAAGCATATTGAAGTGATCGTCGACCAGATGCTGCAAAAGGTGGAAATCGAGGATGCGGGCGATACCGAGTTTCTCAAGGGCGAGCAGGTCGATCGTGTGGAGTTGGAAGACGCCAACGCACTGGTTGAAGCGAACGGACGCCGCGCAGCGAGCGCAAGTCCAATCCTTTTGGGCATCACGAAAGCCAGCTTGCAGACGCGAAGCTTTATCTCTGCCGCATCGTTCCAAGAAACCACTCGTGTGCTCACCGACGCTGCCGTCAATGGTAAGATCGACACACTCGATGGTCTGAAAGAAAATGTGATTGTCGGGCGCTTAATCCCGGCAGGTACCGGCGGGATGATAAGCCGGTTGAAGAAGATTGCTCAGCACCGCGATGAGCTAATCCTGGCTGAACGATCCCGCAACGCGTCCGTCGAGGCGCCCGATGAAGCCTCGCTCCCGGTCCTGGCCGAAAGCCAGGGGGCGCAGGCTGCCGAATAAGACATCGTCGCAAAAGGTGCGTTAGCTCTCAATTGTTTGGCGCACCTTTTCATTTTTGCTAGAGCCAATCGGCTCCGACTGAATCGGAGCATCGGCTCTAATCTTTTGTTTTAACGCGCTTTCCGAGCGGCGAACCGGTATCCACTTCGCCTGAAAGCGCTTTAGTGCATATGCTTTCTAAAAGAGCTGGGAAACGGCCTTGAATTTTAGGCATTGTTGCGTATTTCGTCTGATAACCGGTTTTCACTTTTCGAAAATCGCTTTAATGTTTCTATCTTGTTCCAGTTTCATCGCGATGCTTAGTAAACTTTTTTGCGTAGCTTATCAGTTGCACTTGGAAATGAGACAAAACTTGGGTATTTTAATTTCCGAACTGCTCAGGACAACAAAGTGAATTTAGCGGTTCACTTAGAATTTCTTAACTCGTCCTCAAAGGGATCCGCTTTCTCACGACAGATGCAGATGAGCTAAGCACAGACAAAGCAGTAAAATTCGTTGTGTTTTGCGTGTGAGCGTGATGAGCGCTGCATAGGATTCGGCTGCTTTGCAAGATGGAGTGTCATCGATATGACGGGAGAAAAGCCCGTGAACTGGCCGACAACTATTTTCACTCTCTTATTTGGCTGTTACGGATGCATCTGTTTGGGTGTTTTGCTCTCGCCGGCTCACGCAGAGGGAACAGACGCTAAGCAAGCTGACATGATCCCTCAGGAAGAAGTGGTCGTCCAAAGTGAGCTACTGTCTGAAAAGTTGCCGATTACATATTCGCTTCGAATTTATAAAGAACCTGATCGCATCAAGCTCAAAGGAAATATGGCCTCCGAGGAGGACTACAAGACATTCATTGGATTGATCAAAGCGAATTTTCCAGCGATCAGCCTGTCCGATCGCATCAAAATCGACGAAGATGTTCCAAATTCCGAAGTCAAAATTGGCGGTTTAAATTTTGCTCTGAAGCTTCTCGGTTATCTTGAAAACGGGCATGCATCTGTCGACAATAACGGCCTCACTTTAGAAGGCTCCGCCAGCACAGCGGTTGTTCTTACCGAAGTCAAGCAACTCCTCGAGAATGATAAGCCCACCGGCGTTCCACTTAAAAATATTCGGATAGCACCTCCTGCAAAATCCTGGAACGCCTCGGTGTCGTCCGAAAAAATTGTCAAGATTTCAGGTGTTATCCCGAGCAAAGAAAGTAAAAAAGCCATCTCCGACTATGCCAGCCAGAAATTTCCAAATTTTCAAATTGAAGATACGGCTACCATCAACAATAAGCTTTCCGAACGCTGGGCTCACGCTGCTCAAAAGTC
>CAZMAC010000396.1:0-3502 GCA_964564085.1 uncultured Hyphomicrobiaceae bacterium | reverse complement strand
ATTTGATAAAACAAACACAAAAGCTGTGAGCGGAAATAAAAAAAACTGGAGCGGTCCATGTCAAAACCGCTCCAGTTTCCTTGTTATGCGTTGGCTGCAGCTGTTGCGTGGAGCTGCAAAAGAATGTTCGGCCAAAACGGGCAAAAAGAAAATCGTTGAAATTACCGATCAGGACTCATGCGCAGGCTATCAAGGGACCGACACGATTTACGAGCGCGCGGCAACAAGCGAATTATTGTCGCAAAGTCGAATTTGGGCGCGTTGCATGAGGTTACGCGCCTTCTCTGATGCGTAATGTCAACGAATGACAGTATGCATGAAATTCAGCTAAAATCACTCTGCAAGATGGTTGTCATCAATTGTCTTGCTTCACTATGGCAGACGCTCAGATTGTCACGACCTTAACCCGCAAGCGTAATAAGATTGAGGTGGCAATCAAAGCCTATGAGAAGAAGATCGAGCCGCCAAGCGCGACCTCTCCCACATCAACGCCGCGGTTCGCTTTTTCCAGATGGACGGCAAGGCGTCTCAATATCCCGTCTATGTCGATAAGCTGAGACTGTTCAAGTGAGGTGAGATCGCCAACCTTTGCAAAGAAGCTCTGTCCGCAGAAGGGCCGCTCGATGCGCGGGAGCTGGCGCTTCGTGTCATCCAGGCCAAGGACTTGGACGCAAGCGATACCGTTCTGCGAACATCCCTTGCGCTCAGGATCGTCCAAGCCCTTCGACTGCAAACAAAACGGGGCGCGTTGCAATGTCTCAGGAAACACAAGGGTGTGAGCCTATGGAAAAGATGAAAGCCAGAATATTTAGGGTCCACCCGGCTTTCATCTTAGGGAGCACAACGCTTAGCGTCTGCAGAAAAAAGTTAACAAAGCCAAGCAGTTTAAGATATTGCTGATACTACGGATAAGGGTTCTCGCTGCGCGCCGTGGATGGCCGCATGTGTCTGACTTGTGCGAACTATCATTGTTCCGAAATAAAGCTGGACCGGCTCAAATGCCGATCCAGCCAAAGTCGGCTTCCGACGAAGGCAGATCGGAAGCGCGGGGAGATTTACGCAATACTCAACGCATTACCAGAACGCTACGCATACGCTTACACACGCCTTCAAAAAACATTTTCTTCCAATTGCAAAGTCGTAAAACTCAGTTATGTCAGACACATATTTTATCGCCTTCGCATTGTCTAAATTTTGCCTAAAATTTTTTGCTTTTGAAATTCGTTCG
This sequence comes from uncultured Hyphomicrobiaceae bacterium, assembly GCA_964564085.1. Taxonomy (GTDB): domain Bacteria; phylum Pseudomonadota; class Alphaproteobacteria; order Rhizobiales; family Rhodomicrobiaceae; genus JAHQVI01. Next base: position 2,274 of record CAZMAC010000396.1, on the reverse strand, counting down.
TTTACGTACTTTTTGTCTTACATCGGGTTTTTAACAAGCAGTATTAGCGATCTTTCCATTTTGGAAACTGGTATTGCTAATCGACGGCAAGTCTGGCTTTCAATGAAGCGTGCGACGGTTCACATCGGCGTAATCAGCGGCTCTGTTGGTTTCTGCTGTCTTTTTAGATCAAGTTGTACGTCCTCATCATGGAGTGGCAACACCCCATTATTTGCGAATGTCCAGAGGACAAGAACCACATATGGCACGGCTATGACAGCGAAAGTCAGATTGAAATCCGGCGTATTTGAAACAGGTAGTGTCCAGATACCGAATTGCTCCAAAAATCCGTTGACGGAGAGAATGCTCCTGCGCACGATTTCGATGTCAAGATGACCGGTTGCGAGCAGGCAGGCCACAGCTGCTACGAGAACGGCGTCGACGGGGAGCCTCGGTAAAATGCCTGGCCAGAGAATGAAACTTCCAGCATAGCCAGGATCGGGCTTTACCGCTAAACCCGCACGTATGCAGACGGTATTCACAAACGCGAGCAGGATTATTTGGATGCCTGCCGCAATCACGGCAACCGGCGTCATCATCAAAGCGGTGCCTACGATCGCGCCGTATATCTCTGGTGCGGGGATAAACGAGTACATAAGCGACAGCACAAAGACAATGCAGGGAACAGATAAGACGGTCGCGAAGATCAAAATTCTCAAAAAACGGAAACCATACCATGAGCGCAAGACAAGCCAGTAAGGGATGCTGGTGGCCAATAGCAGGAAGATTAGGAACCTTGGCGAAAACAAATAATTAAGCATCACACTATTAACCGTTTAAAGCCACACGAGAGAAACGGCGTGTTGGTTAGACCTGACTTACCCAAAAAAGATTTCGTTTATAAGTTTACGCGCCGTACGGACGGATATTTTCGACCACGAATTCAAAATGTAAGGCGCTTTCTACTATTCAGCGCCCATCTTTTTATCGCCTAAATTTTGCCTAAAATTTTACACTTTTATAAGTCGTGCGCATACCTACAGTGATCTTACGGGGGCAAAGCCTTGAGGATGGAGTTCCGTCTTCAAAGAAGGGCGGCTACCGTCACAGCCATATCCGTAGAATCAGCGATAGCTTATGCTGATCGTTTCGCTAGATTGTCTTAATCAACGTTCAAAGCGTTGTGTCCTCTTAAGTGTGAGAATGGAAGCCGGTGAAGCCCTTCAATAATCCCGGCTTTCATTTTTTTATGCTTAAGCACCTTAGCGTGCTCAGCATTATAGCCGTAAATCCGCTATCTGATCTTTGGCGCGTTTATTATCGAATGCGGCGATTTAGAACGGCGATGGTGATTGGGCGACGGTAGGGGGTGTCATGTACAAATCTCAAATGTCCTGCGGCAATTGCCGAGGATGCTGGCATAACCACCTTTGAACCTATAGCCATCGATCGAGAGTGGTCATTGCTCAGGGAGCTCGTCGCAAGAAGGCTGTTCCTAGAATATTTCTGGCCCCGCCCCGCGCCATTGCTGCGCGAAACCCTCTCACGCGCAGCAAAATACCTCGATTTGAACTCAAGCTGAGCTCTTAGGAAGAATTTTCTAAGCCTCGGCTGAGCGAAAGCGTTTTCACAAAGCATTGCTCCGACGGCAAAGTCAATAATGCGCCAATAGAGCAGGCCCTTGCGACCCGCGACCGAGTTTCGAGTGTATGTGCCGCACGGTTTGGATAAGGGATTCTGGCAGCCGCGTGCCGCATTGTCTAAAATTTTTTTGGTAAGTCGGCTTGCTTCTAAGGCTGGCAGATCGATCAGAGCCCGCCGCGGCTACTCCATGAACCGATGAGGTTGCTGGCGCGTCGCAAGAAACCACGAATATCCAGCGACAAGGCACAAAGTAGATTGGCCTCTGTGCTCGAGCGGCCCACGGCAGAAAACACCGCACTCCAGAAATCAGGTTCTAACAAAGGCTCGTCCGCTTTGGGGCAAGTTGTAGGCGGCGTTATCGTGAATACTTTGGCTGCAAGTCTACCCAGATTAGAGTCGTGATGACCGTTAAGCCAATCCGCCGACAAAACCCTCCGTATCATCGTGAACAAGCGCGATGCGGACGGTACCTTTGCAGAACGGCGCTGAGCAACGCAGCCGTGCTTCGACTTCATCGAGATAGAGCTATTTGAATTCTTCGCGGGTCATAAGCTCGCTACGTCCTCATAGTGGACATGACCGCAGCGCTTGCAGGTGCATTCCAGCGGCGTACCGTCATCGAGATCGGCCAGCTTCAAGTCGGTTTTCCAA
>CAZMAC010000395.1:0-3518 GCA_964564085.1 uncultured Hyphomicrobiaceae bacterium | reverse complement strand
GTTTTTGGCGGGCCAGATCAACGGCACAACCGGCTATGAGGAAGCAGGCGGGCAGGGGCTGGTCGCGGGCGTCAATGCGGCGCTTAAGGCGGGCGGTTGTGCGCGCGATTTCGTGCTGTCGCGGACGGACGCCTATATCGGCGTGATGATCGACGATCTGGTAACGCGCGGCGTGGTGGAGCCGTACCGGATGTTTACTTCGCGCGCTGAGTACCGGCTGCGGCTGCGGGCTGACAATGCCGATGCACGGCTGACGCCGATTGGCGAGGCTATCGGGTGCGTTGGTGCAACGCGGGCTTCAGCCTATGCCGCGAAGGCAACGGAGATGGAGACGGGCCGGGCGCTGCTGACAAACCTTACGGCGACGCCGGATGAGGCGAACGCAAGAGGCGGGCTGTCCATCAAGCGTGATGGACGGCGGCGGACGGCGTTCGAGCTTCTCGGCTTTCCGGAGATGACCATGGCGCGGCTTTGCGCGATCTGGCCCGAGCGCGGTAGCATCCGCGCGACCATAGCGGCGCAGCTTGAAATCGATGCGCGCTACGATATTTATCTGCGCCGCCAGGAGGCCGACATCGCCGCCCTGCGCAAAGATGAGGCCATCGCCATCCCGGCGGCGATGGATTACACCGCGATTTCGGGCCTGTCCGCCGAGCTACGCCAGAAGCTGGAACGCGACCACCCGGCCTCGCTTGCGCAGGCCAGCCGCATCGACGGTATGACCCCAGCCGCTTTGATGCTGATTCTGGCGCATGTCAAAAAGGCGCCGCTGAAACGCTCGGCTTAAGATGGCGGATCATCAGGCGCAACCAAGCGATGCCCCCCTGAAACACATTCGCGGGCCGGAAGATTTCGCCGCCGCTTTCAGCGTTCCACGTGAAACTGTGGAAAAGCTCGAACTCTACGCGGCATTGCTGGCCCAATGGCAACGCGCCGTTAACCTTGTGTCACCTTCGACGCTTAACGATATATGGCACCGTCACTTTGCCGATAGTGCCCAAATCTTGGCGTTTGCTCCGGATGCGCGAAACTGGATCGATCTTGGAAGCGGAGGGGGCTTTCCCGGACTTGTGATTGCCATTCTTGTTGCGAATCATGAGAATCATGATGTTCACCTGATCGAGTCGAATAGCCGCAAATGCGCGTTTCTGTCGGATGTGGCCCGGCGCACCGGCACAGCCGTCAAGGTTCACGAAGGGCGCATTGAGGATATTGCCACAAGGGGGCAACTCGGAACGGCCGATGTGGTGACGAGCTGAGCGTTGGCGCCGCTTGTGCGTTTGCTGGGGCTATCCTGTGGTTTCTTTGGGGAAAACACGACGGGTCTGTTCCTCAAAGGACGGGAAGCCAGGGATGAGATGAAAGAGGCTGAGGAGCTTTGGCAGCTCGATCGTCGATGTATACCAAGCCGTACAAGCACTGACGGCTGGATCGTCGAGGTCAGGCATTTGATCGCTAAGGGGGATTTTTCGCGGTGAAATCGAAATCTTACGAGCGGCCCGAATTGCGCGTCTTTGCCGTTGCCAACCAGAAAGGCGGGGTCGGCAAGACGACCACCGCGATCAATCTCGGCACGGCTTTGGCAGCCGCAGGGGAGCGAACGCTTGTCGTCGATCTCGACCCCCAGGGAAACGCCAGTACCGGCCTTGGTGTTCCAGAAGATCGACGCCATGTGTCAACCTATGACGTGCTCGCAGGCGCTGCTGCGCTCGAACAGGCAATGATCGAAACGCCGGACATTCCCGGCTTGTTTGTCGCGCCGGCGACGCGGGACCTTGCCGGGCTGGAGCCGGAAATTTCATCCGCGCCCAACCGCGCTTATTTCCTGCGCGATGCGATCGTGTCGCTACGTGCGTCCGAAGAAGAGCGCACCGACGGCGAGCGAATTCGCTACGTTCTGGTGGACTGCCCGCCTTCGCTCAATATCCTGACACTGAACGCAATGGCCGCCGCCAACTCTCTTCTCGTTCCCGTTCAATGCGAGTTTTTTGCGCTGGAAGGCATTACTCAGCTTAAAGAGACGATCGATTTCGTCCGTGCAAGTCTTAATCCGGCGCTTGAAATTCACGGTGTGGTTCTGACGATGCATGACAGCCGCACCAAACTTGCCGATGAAGTTTCCCAGGAAGTTCGCGGGTTCTTCGGCAAAAAGGTTTTCTCAACCGTCATACCACGGAATGTCCGTGTAGCCGAAGCGCCGTCTCACGGTAAACCCATTCTGCTTTATGACTATAAGAGCCCGGGCAGCAAAGCCTATATCGAGCTTGCCGCCGAGATTATGGACCGCGATAGCCAGGCCACAGCCGCTTAACGACTTAACTGGTTGAAAAGGAAACTCGAGCATGAGCACACCGGCATCGGCAAGTAAAAGCCGTCTTGGGCGCGGTCTGGCTTCGCTTATCGGCGACAATAATCAGCAGAGCAGCAGCGGAACGAGCGCGAACAACACTGGAAGCAATGCGAAGGCTCTGCCCAGTCATGGCGAACAGCGAATGATTCCGCTGGAGCGGATTAATCCGAGCCCGTTCAATCCGCGTAAGACATTCGATAGCGGCGAACTTGATGAACTTGCGGCTTCCATCCGCGAGAAAGGCCTGGTTCAACCGATTCTCGTTCGCCCTGTTGGCGCAGGCGGTAACCAATATGAGATTGTTGCTGGTGAGCGCCGCTGGCGTGCGGCCCAGCGTGCATCTTTGCATCTCGTTCCGGTTATCGTCCGGGCGCTGACGGATCAGGAAGCGCTCGAGCTTGCAATTATCGAGAACGTTCAGCGAACTGATCTGAATGCCATTGAAGAGGCGGGTGGGTACCGGGAGCTGATCGATCGTTTTGGATATACCCAGGAAGAGCTTGGCCAAATTATCGGCAAAAGCCGTAGCCATCTGGCCAATATGCTCCGTCTACTGAAACTTCCGGACAGTGTGCAAACGATGGTGCGCGGCGGTGAGTTGAGCCCCGGCCATGCCCGCGCGCTTATTGGACGCCCCGATGCTGAAAAAATTGCACAGGACATCATCGAAAAAGGCTTGAATGTCCGCGATGTCGAAGCGCTGACGCAGGACAAAAAGGGCGGCAAGGCAGCCTCGCCTCGGAGCACATCGCCAAGCTTGAAAAAAGACACCGATACGCGAGCCGCGGAACGCGAAATGGCCGATGCGCTGGGTTTGGCCATCGAGATCGCGCCGGGCAAGGGCGAAGCTGGCGAGATTATCATCCGTTATGGGTCGCTCGAGCAGTTTGAAAGCGTCAGGCAGAAATTGGTGGCGGCTTAAAGCCAATACTCCGTTTCGATGGGAGCGGATTTGGCGAGAAGGCGCAGTCGACGAAGCAATCAATCGTGCGATGATGACGAAACGAAAGTCTTCATTTTGTCGATATAGCGATAATGCATGCCGCAATGCACACACACGGCGTGAATGTTGCGCACGATGCGACGTCTAGAGCGTGTTCAGTTTAACCAGAGTCACAGTACACGACTCACGTCTTTAATTGTTGTTTTGGCTCGATATTTGTCCAGG
>CAZMAC010000394.1:0-3569 GCA_964564085.1 uncultured Hyphomicrobiaceae bacterium | reverse complement strand
TCGGTGCGGACTCCTTTGCTGACGGTTCACGTTCAACCGCGATTGGTACTGACGCGGTCGCAGATCCTAATATTAACGGTGACCCCCTTATACCGCCTGCACGTGCAACTGCTGTAGGCAGTCAGGCAAGGGCGACCAATCATCGAGCTACCGCAACAGGCGCTCAAGCTGAAGCAAATGGCCTTCGCTCCACGGCGACTGGCAGTGAAGCTGAAGCAGATGGCATTCGCTCCACGGCAACTGGCGCTCAAGCTTCTGCAACCGGCGACCGCTCCACGGCGAACGGCAGTGAAGCCGATGCCAGTGGTGACCTATCGACAGCAGTCGGCACCAGAGCCTCCGCAGTCAACGGACGGTCAGTAGCTATTGGAGCAGACGCCATAGCTGATCCCACACTGAACGGCGATCCAGCTTTGGATTTATTCAGAGCAACGGCGATCGGTAGTGAAGCTCAGGCGCTGAATCACAGATCAACTGCGGTAGGCAGCGAAGCAATAGCAGGTGGGCGCAGGTCCACTGCACTTGGCACGGACTCAAGAGCGAGAGGAAGCGGCTCTGTCGCTGTCGGCGACAATGCACAAACTGGTGTTCCTGGAGTCGGTGCTCGCAACGCGATAGCAGTCGGCAGGAACACCTCAGCGCAAGAAGACGGTTCTGTAGCAATTGGTACGGATAGCGGTGACGGAGCCGCTACAGCGACTCAGGAAAATCAATTCGTTCTGGGAACGGAAAACCACACCTATACCGCCCCGGGCATCACATCCGATCTGAGCCGGGACCGCCAGGCCGGCCCGCTTGAAGTCGTCACCACCGATGCGGATGGAAATCTTGCATCCGATGGCGGACAGATCTTCCGTGAACTCGGTGAGTTGGGCGCTGGTATCGCCATTGCGACAGCTCTGGAAAATCCTGACCTTGTCGGCAACGAAACCTTTGGCATTTCAGCCAATTTCGGCTTCTTCGAAGGCAATACGGCTCTGGCGCTTTCGGCCATGGGTGTGCTCGGTCATAACTTCATGGGCGGCGGCGAACGCTGGGCCATTTCCGGCGGCGTCGGCGTCAGCATCAACGAAAATGATTTTGGCGATCAGGACACGGATCGGACCGTTGGCGGACGCGCCGGTGTGCAGGTGACTTGGTAATCAGGCACGAAAAGGGCGGCTGATGATCCGGCCGCCCGTTCGTTTCCATCATCATTATAAAACGTTGAGAGCTTTTCCTTGCTGAAAATGGAGCGATTGGCTGGCATTGCGACTTTGGCGGCGTTTGCGTTTTGCGCCGCCTTTCCGCCCGCCTCGGCTCAACAGGTCAAACCGTCGGCCAATTCGCAAATACGCTCTGGTCAGCCGCCGCTGGCAACAGCAAAGCCATCTGCTCCGGCTCGTCCGGAGATGCCCGATGCCTATAAGCTGAATATGATGATCCGCAGCGCGGTCATCGCTCTCAATCACGCCAATAAAACCGGTAATTATACGGTCCTGCAGGATCTTGCCGCACCGTCTTTTCGTGCATCGAACAATTCAGCGCGTCTTGCGCAAATCTTCGCCAAATTAAGACAGCGCGATCTCGATCTCACACCGATCCTGTTTTTTACACCCAAGCTTCTCCAGCAACCCCAGATCCTGCCGAATGGTATTCTTCGTCTTACCGGCTATTTTCCAACACGTCCGGAGCGGGTAAATTTCCAGCTTTACTACCAAATGGTCGATGAAGAGTGGCGGATCTTCGGAATTGGCGTCACCACCAGCCGAACCGATGTGACCGCCGCGATAACACCTCAAACACAGAACGGCACTCATCCTACAAAGCAGCCCCCAGGGGGGACGAAAAAACCAACGCCCGGGAAATCTGAAACAAGGGGCGCAAAACCGGCTCCCAAAAAACAGCCGCCGCACGCCGCGACCCGGCCTGTCAAGGCGCCACCGCCTGCACGAAAACCGCAAGCGCCGGCTGATGTACAACCAACTGACACAGGCAGCGCAGTCCAGAATGAGACAACAAACAACGCAACGCGTATTGACCTTTCCCAAAAGGCCAAGCCTGCAAACACCGCAGCAGAAATTCAACAGAATGGGCCCGCTTACGGCGACACGGGCAATCGCGAAGACGGCAGTTTCTGGAACAGCTTCAATCCATTTTCGGAGTGACGGTTTTCGCCGTAGCGCTGGCAAAGCCGAGCACTGTCATCTTAAGCCAGAGCCTGTTCCGTTCACATGGAATCGGAACGAGGCTCTAACTTGTTGTTTTGGCGCATTTTCTTCACGCGAACCGGTATTCAGCCCCGTTCCCCGCCTGCGCGGGGACAGGCTTCACGGGGACAGGCTTCACGGGGCCATGCTTCGCTTGAAAATGCTCTAATATGAATGCGAAAAGGCGCACAAGACCCGGGACGAAGCAAAGCACGAGTGCCACTGATAAGTAAGCGATCCAAGAGATCGTACTTTAAATGTAAACGGTCACACGCCAGGCAAGACGTGTGACCGTTTCCGTTATTGAAAAAGAAAATCAACGAATACTCTATCGCTAATTCCAATCAGCTATGGCTTAAGCCGGTACCGGCGCAGGCACGTCTGGTATGGCGCCGGCGAAATAAGCTAAAGCACCAAACAAGACGGCGAAGACGATGGCCGTCATCAAAGCATTCATCAGCCGGCTGGAAAATGACAGCATATTGGCGATCAGATCGATAATAAATACCAGAACCGCCGCAATGCCAATCCTCATATATAGTGTTTCCAGACTGGCTTCTTGCATTTCAGGTGGAAGCATCGCCTGATCGGCGAAATAGAACACTATGCCAGCGATAACGGCGAAGACGATTGCCGTCACAAGCGCATTCATGAAACGGTTTGAAAAGGAAATCAGATTCCCGATATAGCCGATAACGAAAAGAACACCGGCTGATACCAGCACCTGTGTTAAAAAGGCAGTCATTTGTGGCGTCATTGTTTGCTCCTCTATGTCTGGTTCGCTGCTCTTATTCGCAGTCCGAACGCGAAGAAGACAATCCATTCCAATTCACACAAGACACAGGGCCGACCTACATGCCCCCACGAATCCAAGTGGATCGGTGTGAGCGCCAGAGGCTGAACCTCCCATTCAATTCGGTCCAGATGAATGAATCGAATGCGCCCCTGACCAACCCGGGCGGAGAATTAGCACGTTTTCATTTTTAAAAAACAGATTTCTTCAATGAATGAAGCATTTTACAACCCTTGGTCGTTATAAACGCCATGCCCTTCTCATTGAATACTGGTAATGGGATTCATTTTTTGGTGACCATAAGAAAGAAATTGAAAGCAAAATTTTTACGAATATTTCATTATCATAACAAGCTTCCCTAATCTGTTAACTTTTATCTATTCTTTTTACGCTATCTTCACTCCTGTCGCTTCCCTGACGGGGCGCCGGGACTCGAGACCGTCTCAACTGGTGGGGGAGCGATGCGGCGCCTGAGGAGTCGAGGGCCCCGGCAAGCCTAACGGTGAACCGGCCTCGGCGTGGGAGTAACGATCCCATACTCAGGGGCTCTGTCAGAAGGGCTCATGGTCCGTGGTGGAATAAACGCG
>CAZMAC010000393.1:0-3575 GCA_964564085.1 uncultured Hyphomicrobiaceae bacterium | reverse complement strand
ACGTAAAGCGGATTGCGTCCGTGGATCTGGCGCAGCCACACGTTTTGCGAGCCCCAGGCGTGATACATGGCAGCCGGGCGCTGTGTGACGGCGTAAAGGGGAAAGCCATCGACCTGCTCGCCTTCGAATGGCGGATACCAGATCGGCAACGGATCGAAGGTGCGTGCGATCCGTTCGCGCAACTCATCCGGTGGCTGACGGTCGCCAAAGCCTTTCGCGGCAAGCCTGAACTTTGCGAGCGTTTCGACGTAAAGCTGATAGACATAGGGCTGTGGGGCATCGAAAAAGCCCATCCCGACGGCCCAATCCTGGTAATCCGCATTGAAGGCTTTGAAATATTGCGCAGACTCAGGAATGTGGCTCACGTAAAAACCACCATTTTCGATATAGCGATCAAGCTGAGCCGGATTTGGTGCACCACGTCCTAACTCATTGCCATCGCCGCGCCAGCCGGAAAGCGGTCCAACACCGGGCCGGCGCTGATGATTCGTGATGTAGTCCGCGTAATCCTTATAGACCGGCTTACCCGCCTCGTCGGCAAACCCGAGGAGACCAAGCCGCGCCCCAAGCTGGATCAGCACCGACTGAAAGCCACGCACGTCGCGGTCAGGCTCAACGACCGGCCAGCGGATTGCATCGGCTGCGGCTTCCGGTTCAGATACCGGGCGGTCGAGCAGCGAAATGCAATCGTGCCGCTCAAGATAGGTCGTATCCGGCAGGACGAGGTCAGCATAGGCGACCATTTCAGAGGAGTAAGCGTCCGAATAGATGATTTTCGGGATGACATAATCGCCATTCTCATCTTTGGCGGTCAGCATCTCCATGGTGCCGCGCGTATTCATCGACGAGTTCCAGGCCATATTGGCCATGTACATAAACAAAACGTCGATGCCGTAAGGATCGCGCGCATGAGCGTTCGCAATAACCATATGCATCATCCCATGCGCGGATAGCGGAGCATCCCAGGAGAAGGCTTTATCGATGCGTACGGGAGTGCCGCTGTCGTCAAGCGCGAGATCTTCCGGGCCGCGTGGGAAACCGAGATGCGGGCCTTTCAAAGGTGAATTGGGATGCGATTTGCTTGCCGGCTTGGGATGCGACTCCATACTCTTCGGATAGGGCGGCTTAAAGCGAAAGCCGCCGGGGCAATCGATACTGCCGAGTAGGAGCTGGAGGATGTGAAGTGTGCGGCAGGTCTGAAAACCGTTCGAATGAGCGGAAATGCCTCGCATGGCATGGAAGCTGACGGGACGTCCAATGAAGCGCTCATGTTTGACGCCGCGCATATCCGTCCAGGGCTGCTCGATGGTGATGGCTTCCTGGAACGCCTTCTGCGCCAGTTCGGCGGCAAGCCTGCGGATCGTATTGGCAGATACGCCACATTGCGTGGCGACTTTTTCAGGGCTGTACGCATCGTCAAGCAGATGTTTCGCAAGCAGTTTGAACACCGGCCGTGCGGTGCGTCCGTCGGGAAGCGTGACAGCGCCCTTCAGCGCAGGCTTTACATCGGATGCATCAAATGCATGAAGCTCGCCGGTTGTACGGTCAGCGATGAGCGCTTTGCCGTCCGTATCACGCGCGAACAAGCCCTCCGTTTCGCCCTCGTCGGTAATAACGAGCCAGGGTGCATTGGTGTATCGAATGAGGAAATCAAGATCGATATTCCCCGTGCGCATCAACTCATGTGCGAGCGCAAGGATGAAGAGGCCGTCCGTCCCCGGTGTGATACCCACCCATTCGTCGGCGACCGCATTATAGCCTGTCCGGACGGGGTTGACGCCAACCGTCTTGACGCCGCGCCGTTTCAGTGTCGCAAGACCCATTTTAATCGGATTGGAATCGTGATCCTCAGCGACGCCAAAGATCATGAAATATTTTGTCCGCTCCCAATCGGGCGAGCCGAACTCCCAGAACGCGCCGCCAAGTGTATAGATGCCGGCCGCCGCCATGTTTACGGAGCAAAAACCGCCGTGTGCGGCGTAGTTGGGCGTGCCGAATTGTTGCGCCCACCAGGAAGTCAGCGACTGGCTTTGATCGCGGCCTGTAAAGAAAGCAAGCTTGGAGGGATTGTCTTCGCGCACGGGTTTGAGCCAGGAGACCGCCAGGTCCATCGCTTCATCCCAGCTTATTTCCTAGAATTTGCCGGAGCCACGCGGCCCAGTGCGCAGGAGAGGCGCGCGCAGACGGGCGGGAGAATAATGCTGCATGATCCCAGCGGCCCCTTTAGCGCAGAGCACGCCACGGTTCACCGGATGATCACGATTGCCGTCGATGTAGCGGACCTTGCCGTCACGTAAATGCACGTCGATCCCGCAACGGCACGCGCACATGTAACATGTCGTCTTCCGGATCTCGTCAGAAACGTAAGGGGAAGTGTCGAGCGGACGGTCCTCGTTGTTAGAACGAGGTTTGGGAGGCTCCGATTGTCGGCCGACAAGAGCCATTGGTTAGCCTAACTATCACGATTATTGCATTGCAGCTAATACAGTTATGACAGGAATCGATTCATCAATCTAACAAGTTAATCTTGTTAGATTGATCGAAAAAATCGATTATATCGCATGACCCTGGAACAGCTTCGTATTTTCATCGCCGTCGCCGAACGCGGACATATGACTCGCGCCGCCCAGCATATCGGTATGACACAATCCGCGGTTTCGGCTGCAATCCAGGCGCTTGAGTCTCATTCCGGCACAAAGCTGTTCAACAGGGTGGGGCGCGGCATCGAATTGACCGATGTCGGACGGCGGTTTCTACCAGAAGCAAGGAATGTGCTGGAAAGAGCTGCGGCAGCGCGGTCAACACTCGAGGATCTTTCGACAACCACACGCGGTGCGCTATCGATTGCGGCCAGCCAGACCATTGCAAGCTATTGGCTACCGCGCCGTCTCACCGCTTTTCACGAGGCTTATCCCGATGTCCGGCTCGACGTGACGATTGGAAATACTCGGCAGGTTGAAAGCGCGGTGGCCGAAGGGATTGCCGATCTCGGCCTTGTCGAAGGGAAGACGCAGCATCCGGCGCTATCCCGCAACCGCGTGGATTACGACCGGCCGGTTCTTGTCGTGTCATCGATGCATCCAACTTTGCCGATGCTTGCCTCGGGTCATCTCGATCTTCGGGCGGTGAGCTGGATCATACGGGAGGAAGGATCGGGGACCCGGGATGTGTTGGAAGAGCTGGCGCGGCGCGAGGCCGTTCCCTTGGACGAGCTGCGGATTTTTCTCGTTCTGCCAAGTAACGAAGCGGTCCGCGAGGCGGTCGAGGCGGGGGCTGGCGCGACGATCATTTCCGAGCATGTCGTTGCACGCGATATTGCCGCCGGTGCACTCAAACCGATCCCGATCGACCTGCCCCGCCGGGAATTCGCAATGTTGCGGCATCGCGATCGTTATCAAACAGCGGCTCAGCTTGCCCTTGTCTCCATGTTGGCTGTCAAGACAACTATGTAGACTAAAACACGCTCAGGCTTTCGGCTACCGCCATTGATTGGCCCGGATATTCGTCTGAGCCAGCTCAGCTGTTTCCGTGACCCGCTTACCAGATCGGCGCGCCGTGTTCGGTTTACCCCTTGA
>CAZMAC010000392.1:0-3582 GCA_964564085.1 uncultured Hyphomicrobiaceae bacterium | reverse complement strand
AGGCTCTAGGCGATGAGAACAGAGCGCGGTTTTTCGCAAAATGCGCGCGCAACGAACAAGCTGGCCGCAGCGGCGAGGCAGGATGGAAGGGATGGAGAACTCCATGTTGATTGAACCTGGCTGGGTCTGGCTGATTATCGCAGCGATATTGTTCGTTTTGGATATTCTGGCGCCGGGCTTTTACATCGTTTGGTTCAGCCTTGCGGCCGCTGCTGTTGGCGGTCTGCTCTTTGCCGTGCCGATGAAGCTGGAATGGCAGCTCCTGACCTATTGCGCCGCGTGCGTCGTGTTTCTCATGATGACGCGCATGATCTCAAGCGGCAACCGGCCAGATCGGAGCGATAGCCCGCTTCTCAATCAACGCGCCCAGCAGCTCATCGGGCGCACTTTCGTTCTAGCGACACCGATTGAGGGTGGGCAGGGGCGCGTCAGGGCCGGTGATGGGCTTTGGAGCGTGCGCGGACCCAATATGCCGGAAGGCGCGCTTGTACGCGTTACGCATGCTGACGGGACAGTGCTGATTGTCGAACCGGCCGAGCAGTAAGGCTGCCGTATCGATCACGCAATGAAAGCGAAAAAGCATCCCTGACAATACGGATTTCGCTTTCGCGGATCAGCCCGTCACGATGACGGCGTCGGCTTGCCGAACAAGGCGCGTCGCAGCGCTTCGTCGCGCTGATAGATGTCCGGCGCAAAATGAACCGTCTTGTCCGGGCGTTGCCAAGCCGTTGCGTAAGTGATGTGAACCTGCACGGGCTGGTCCAGATTGACGACTGTCCGTTCGCCCGAAGCCAGGACCTGATCGATCCGGCCCCGCGTCCAGTCAGGTTTCGGCGCCAGAAGCTGCTCTGCAAAGTCGATCGGACGCGCGACACGGATGCAGCCATGCGAAAAGGCGCGTTTGGCACGGGCGAAAAGCGAGCGCGACGGGGTGTCGTGCAGATAGACATTGAAGCGGTTCGGAAACATGAATTTGACGCGGCCAAGTGCATTGGCGGGGCCGGGGCGCTGGCGCAGCCGGAACGGAAAATTCGACGCCGAAAACTGGCTCCAATCCACCGCGCGCACATCGACGACCTGATCGCCATTGACCACTTCAAAGCCCTTTTCCGCCAGCGCGGCCGGGTTGGCTTTCAGCTTGGGCAGTTCCTCATTCTTGGCGATCGAGGAGGGAACGTTCCAATAAGGATTGATCTCCAGATATTTCATGGTTTCGCTGAAGACCGGCGTGCGGTGATAGGGCTTTCCGACAACGACGCGCATGCGTTCCTCGATCCGGTCAGCGCGCACACGTTTCAATTCAAACCCGGCGATATTGACGATCACGTAATGATCGCCGAGCTTTTCCGGCATCCAGCGCCAGCGCTCCATATTCGCCACAATCTGGCGAACGCGCGCATCGGCGGGAATATTAAGCTGAAACATCGTTCTTTGGCCGACAACGCCATCCGGCTCCAATCCGTGGCGGGATTGAAAGCGCTGGAGTGCCTCGGACAGCTCTTCGTCGAATAGCTTGTCATTGCCGCTCGTAGGCGTTGCCGGTGCGCCGTCCGTCGCTGCAAGTCGCTGACGCAAAAACCGGACGCGCGCATCTTCCATCCCCGGTTTCAGCAGCTCGCCGGGTGGAACGACGGGCCAGCCGCCTTTAATGGCGAGCGCGCGATATTGCTGCAGGGCCGCTTTCAGCGCGAAATATTCCGGGATTTGCGGCTGCCATAACGCGACGAATCTGTCCAGATCCTGAAGCTTGGCAAGGCCTTGCAACGCGCCAAGAAGATCGACGCGCTTTGCTTTCCAATATAGCTCGGAATCGATCTTATTCGGCAGCAGCCTGCCGGTTTTTAAATCGGCAGCAAATTTCACAAAATGGGCCGAATAGACCTGCTCGATCAGGGAGCGGCCTTTCACGTCTGCCGTCTGCGCGCCTTTGAGCAGGTTTTCGAGATAATCAGCCGGGTAATCGTCCGGGTTCAGGCCATGATTCTCCGCTTGCCGCAAAATCTCGACAAAGCGGGGCATCAGCCCTGTCCCGATCCAGAGCGGGACACCGTTGCCTTCCACATAATAGCGCACCATCACGTCACGGTATTGACGCACCGGCAAGGCAAGCCTGGGCTCATCTTCTAATGAGAATATAATTTGCGTTGATAGGTTAGGGTCGGATGGGGCAGCCCTGCTTGGTTGGCCGAGAAGCAAGCTGGTCGCCGTCATTAGCGCCGCAACCAGAAAATAAACCGGAACGACTCCGCGCCCGCCTTGATCGAAATTCATAGATATTGTCATGCCCCTGATTGCTTTTCTAAGCGTATGAAGCTAATTGAGACTCTGAATTAAAGCAAGTTTGCAACATATTATTGCCGCTTCGGAATTATGGCCTTTTTGCGGCTGCCAAAATCGGCAGAGCACGCGATAATAATCTTCGGCATCAGACATAACCGTATAGAAAAGCAAAGAGTTGAGGGATCATGGTCTTAAAACGTAATACATTCTTCCTGGCCGCTATCGCGCTGGTTCTGGCTGCATTTCATGCGCTCGCTCCCATAAAGCGGGTGGCGAATACGTTGCAATCCGTGAAGGACCGGGGACATCTGATTTGCGGCGTCAGCGAAGGGTTGGTCGGGTTTTCGGCGCAAAATGACAAGAAAGCCTGGGCGGGGTTTGATGTGGATTTCTGCCGCGCAGTCGCCGCCGCGACTCTGGGCTCAGCCGATAAGGTCAAATATGTGCCGCTTTCGGCGACAGAACGATTCGATGCGTTAAACGCCGGAAAAATCGACCTGCTGTCGCGTAACACCACCTGGACGCTCGAACGCGATGTTGTCCTTGGTCTGGAGTTCCCTGGTGTGAGTTATTATGACGGCCAGGGCTTCATGACGCGCATTGAAAACGGACTTTCCAGTGTGTTGCAGCTCGCATCGGCCCGAATTTGCGTGCTGAAAGGCACGACCTCGCTGGAAAATGCAAAATCCTATTTCCAGCGTAAGCAGGTATCGGTCACCTTTATTGAATTTGAGGAGCGCGGTGACGCTTTGAAAGCCTATGCCGCGCGCAAATGCGATGCTTATTCTGCCGACCTGTCCGCTCTTGCCTCGCAGCGCAGCCAGCTTGACGACAGCGATGCGCATGTGCTGCTGCCTGAGGTCATATCGAAAGAACCGCTTGGCCCTGTCGTTCGCAAAGACGATCCGGCCTGGGCGGAGCTGATCCGCTGGACGTTATTTCTGCTCGTCAATGCAGAAGAGCAAGGCTGGACGCAGGAAAAGGCCATCGAGCAGCCGGACGATGCGCCGATTTCCCTGTCTGAAAAGGCCAACAATCAGTTGGGGCTGTCCGGGGATTGGTCCCGCAATGTGATTGCGGCTGTCGGCCATTATGGCGAGATCTTCGATCGCAATATTGGAAAGAACAGCCCGCTCCAGCTCGGCCGCGGCATCAACGCGCTATGGACGAATGGCGGCATTCTTTATGCGCCGCCTGTCCGGTAATCATGCAACCCCTGCGCGCAGCATATCGTGTATGTGGATGATCCCAGCAGGCTTGCCGTCCTCGACGACGAATAGGGCGGTAATATTTGATGTGTTG
>CAZMAC010000391.1:0-3593 GCA_964564085.1 uncultured Hyphomicrobiaceae bacterium | reverse complement strand
GCCCGAGAACGTCGTGTGCAATTCGACAAAAGCAGCCCCGTCCGTTTCCACCGCAATTCGGTTGAGCTGATCGGCGAAGAATGACGGGCAGATTGTGCTTACTTCTCACCCTGCCGAGCAGCACGCTAATCGGGGAGCCGCGCCTTGTTTCTCGTCGTGTGTCATTGGACCGCAAAAAAGCGGGCGGCGAGTATCTCATCGTTTAATGGAATTGGTGGGGGCTTGATCGATAGCTCTTCTCTTCTCATAGAACTTCGTCTCGATCGCGCCGAGTGCCGCCTCACGATCGGCGAGCGGGAGCGGATCGCCGATGTAGCCTTTCGCGATGTTGATCACACTTTCATCGGAGAGCCCGAGCGCAGCGCGCAAAGCTTCGATGGCCTTGTGAAATGCTCCTTCGCCGACGCCGGCCGTGTTCAGCGCGCCCAGATGTATGGCTTCCTGGGTGGTGAGCTTGGCTTGCTGTGGGTGGACATCAAACGGTTCGATGGCTTCCCGCCGGTGCTCAAGCATCGGTGGCGAGTCCAGGAAGTCGCCGAGATAGTCGATGTCATTTCCGGATACGCCGCATTCGGAGAAGACATCGCGCCACCGGCCGACCCAGCCTGCGATCCTGTTCCATTCCTGTCGCGCCTCATCCTTTGACATTCCGAAATGAGGAGCGGCGAACACCGCGTGATCAATGCTGAAATCGTTCAGGAACCTGGCATTCGAAGAAATCTGAAGGGCCTGCTGCCCGAGACCATTCATCTGAGTGGGAATGTCGAAGGCCGGCGACAACTTCCATGATCCGTCCTTGGCTCGCAGGAAGGCATGGTTCTTCGAATGGTCGTCGGTGTTGTCGATCATGATGTTGAACGCCATCCGGCGGAACAGCTCGTGTTGCATCGGCCGAATGCGATCAGGGGCGGCATGCCGCCTTATGACGGCTGCGATGGCTGCGTAGCTGTCGTCGCCCTCCGCCGCCAGCATCGTTCGAGCCGAAACGGAATGTATGCTCTCCGATGCGGCGCGGTCGAACCGCCGAACCATCAGGATATGGTCGATACCGCCGGGGAGGACATGTGACGAGGCGATGTCCAGGCCGGCTCGGCGGCCTAGCTCCATGCAGGCGTGCTCGACAAGGAGCTGGTCGACATTGCTACCGCGCGGAAACTTGGCGATCCACTCTTCACCATCGGCCTCGATCAGCATCTTGGGGTGGGCGCCGCCCATGCTGCCTGCGCTGGCGATGAGTTGCCTCTCGCGTTCGTTGAGGGGGTCTCGCTCGATGACGCGCGCGATCAGCGCCTCCGCTTCAGGAAGGGACTCGACGCTCATGAGGGGCTGCGCTTCGACGGGCCGATATTCGTCGAAGCTGGAAGATAGTCCGAGTGCGCCGAAACGGCGGTCGCCCGCATACCAGAGCTTGTCCAGAGGACTCATGCGGGACGGACGCGAAACCACCCGGATCATGCGTTCTCCCCAGCGGTCCGGCATGGCATCGTCGAGCGCGCCGGGAGCCACCATGTCCTTCAAGGGGGCATGCACCTTCTTGTCATGGGTGAGATCCGGCGAAAGTGTGAAACCCGACCGCCTCCAGCCGTCGTCCAGTTCGAGAAGGCAGCGCCGATTGCTCGCCTCAAGCTTTACCCGTCCGACGAGGCGCGGGTTCTGAGGGGTTTCGAGATACCAGACTGCAAGCGAATTGCCGCGGAAGTCGCTCATGTCATCCTCTCTTGCGGCTTGCCCGGTTTACGTCGAGCATCGTGGCGTATTCGTCATCGCCAGGCTTCAGAATTTCGGCGAGGGTTTCAGACTTGCCGAAAATCCAAAGCGCCGCAGCATAGACACCGATCGATACTCTTGTGTCGCCGGCCTCCATCCTGCGCAGCGTTGGAATCGAAGTGCCCATTCTTGCAGCCATCGTCTTCAGACTATCCCCTCTGCGCTCACGGGCGATGCGCAGATGCGAGCCGAGCGTCTCCAGCGCCGACACCGCGGCTTCAGGAAGGATATCAAGCGATGTCGAGCTTCTAGACATGAACGTAAATTGTCTCTATTTCCTATTTATATGAACATATATATTCCTGATGATGAGTTTCAAGGGCTGAATGAGGAACTGATCATTCGCCCAAGGCGATTCACGAGACTGGAATGCGGTTTCGGACAAAGAGGCCGTTTGCATCGCCATAGCGGTGCCATCACACGCCGCCCTTGCCAGCGAGCGGCGCCGATGTGCCAGCCAGGTCAAGACCGACCGCCGATAGTGCGGCGATGGAGAGTTGACGCCCTCTTATCTCCGCCAACTGGCGAGCATAACCGCAGAGGGTTTCGCTTCGAAGCCGTCATGTAGGGAGAGATTGCTCAAGCTTACGCAGGTAATGCGTGCGAGCCGGATGATAAGCCGCGTCCAAAGCAGCGTATGACACAGAAACCTGATCGGCGATACGCATGCCAGAAAAGCCGGTGATTATGAAGAAGTTACTTGCGCGGCACCCTGAGCAAGTTCGCTTAGACAATCAACGTTTGCCGCTACGGATTTGTCGACGGCACATCGTTATTGGTAGCGAGCCAGATGACATGCCGTGCGCCGCCGCGCTTCCCATTGGCACGCACCGCGACCTCTTCCACGACAAATCCTGTGCTGTTCAATCGCTTAGTGAATTCCCTGTCCGGACCTGATGACCATATGGCTAATACGCCACCGGGGCGCAGCGCCATGCGCGCGGCACGAAGGCCTTCCGCGCTGTAGATATCGTTATTGGCCTTGCGCGTAATCCCCTCGGGGCCGTTGTCGACATCAAGCAGGATCGCGTCAAAGCTTGCCTTGTCGGCCTTTATCAACGCCCCAACATCCTCTTTGTGGATATTGATCCTCGGATCCTCAAGGCATTTGCCGAAGACCTCGACCATCGGTCCATAGGCCCATGCGATGACCGCGGGCGCCAGCTCCGCGACAATGATCCGCGCATCCTTGCCAAGCGCGCTAATGGCCGCGCGGAGAGTGAAGCCCATGCCCAACCCACCGATCAATATCCGCGGGTGTTGGCGACATTGAATCCTTTCACAAGACATTGTGGCAAGCGCACCTTCAGACCCGCTACGGCGGCTGTTCATGAGCTCGACGCGTCCCAGCAAGATCGAAAATTCGGCGCCGCGCCTCAAGAGACGGAGTTCGCCGCCGCCAGGCATTTCTGCAGAATCAAGATGTACCCAGGGAATCACGAGCCAATCCTCGACGTTAAGGTTGATATCACAGCCGGTAAGGACATTAAAACAAGCTCGGCGATAAAGGCGATCGGCACATTCTTGATGCCATGATTTTTTGGCTCGTTCGTGATGCGCGGCCAGGACCTTCGAGGTTGCGACGAAGTCACAGCTTCGTCCAGAATACACGTCGTTTGTCATACGCCCTACATGCAGAGCTCGAAGAGTTGCCTCGGCGAGTATGATCATCGCCGCCCGTCCTGTAGCTCTGGATTATCAGCGGACTCAACCGGTTGGCGACAAGAGCAATTCTCGCAAATGGCCCACTTCTCTCCGTCGTAGGCCAAGCCTGAGCCTCCCCCACTGAAGTGGTCCGACTCGAACTATGGGTATTACCCAATGAG
>CAZMAC010000390.1:0-3597 GCA_964564085.1 uncultured Hyphomicrobiaceae bacterium | reverse complement strand
TTACCGCGCTTTCCGGGCGGCGAACCGGTATCCACTTCGCCTGAAAGCGCTCTAATTTTCAAACCAGCTATCGTGGTCAAGAGAGGTAGAAATGTTTCGGCAAGGCGCAATAGCACTATCCGTTTTTTTGAGCCTGCTTGTGGGGTCAACCGCAGCTCACAGCAATGACGCCCATGTTGAGGATGTCAAAAAATATGTCACCGAAAATATTGCGCCCTGGCTCAATGAGAAAGTCGTCATTGAAGCCATTAAAGCGCAAAACGAAAAACACGCCTCGCTCAGTGAAGATAAGATCAAGGAACTCGACAAGAAATGGCGCGCAGAGATTGATGCCAGCGATAAGCCTCTGATCGAATCCGTGCTGAAAAATAAGCTTTCGGAATATCTGTCGCAGAAAAAAAATGACGCCCAGGGCATGCTCACAGAAGTCTTTGTCATGGACAATAAGGGCCTGAATGTCGGACAGAGCGATATCACGTCGGACTACTGGCAAGGCGACGAGGCCAAATGGAAAAAAAGCTTCGGTGCCGGCCCGGATGCCGTCTTCGTCGATGAGGTCGAGCAGGACGAGTCAACGCAGCAGCTTCAGGTTCAGGTCAGTCTCGCGATCAAAGATCCTGAAACCGGCGAGGCAATCGGCGCGATCACGATCGGCATCGATGTCGGATTGCTGTTGTCCTAAAGCATCTTTTTTCAAAGCCGAATGGAAAGCGCGTTCACATCGTTTTGCTGCATTGAGCGCGCTTTTAAGAAACGCCATCCCTATCCGTTCTTAGGAAATGATTACGGAATATGGAGGCTCCGGATGCCCCGAATAGGACAATAACGCGAGCGATTGAGCGTGAAGAGTCATGATGCTCATCGCCTTTCGACACTGCGGCTTCCCAAGCGATCCATGAGTGAGAAGAGCATGAATATCGCAACATTATCCGGAACAGCGAACAAAACGATAGCAGCGATGCCGATCTCTATGAAGATCGCGGCCGGGCTTCTGGTTGTCGGCGTTGCCAGCATTTTCGTTGTGATTTTTCTCGCAATTGGGGTCGTCGAACAGGATTTCAAAAAAGAGTTTCAGTCCTCAAGAACTGAAATCGCAAAACAGATTGCCAACAACATCTCCGGCGCGCTTCGATTTAAAAAAGCAGACATTGTCGAAAAAGCGTATCAAACGCTGGTAAAGGACCCGGCAAAGCCTATTGCTGCGCTAGCCACAGTGAGTACAAAAGGGGAAGTCGTAACGCAATATTCCGAGGGCGGACAAGATACTGCGCGTCTTGTCAGTCTGCCCAAACAATCAGAGGGCGATGCATCCTTTGAAGGCCGGACAGTTTGGCTCGGCGACGAACTCATATCGGTTGCGCCCTCGGGACAATCACGAGACGGCAGTCCATACGGCTATATTGTCATCGCATGGAACACGGACATCGTCACAAACAGCGTCTCACACGTCCGATCTAATCTGCTGCAAATTCTCTCGGTCGCCATGCTTGTCATGGTCGGCGTTATGCTCTTTCTGGTTTCCCGCCTGGCGACCAAACCACTCAAACACATCGCGGATCGAATGATGACGCTGGCTGAAGGCGATGTCTCCCAGCCGGTCCCCTATGACCAGAGAAGCGATGAAATCGGCTCCATGGCGCGCGTTTTGATGACCTTCCGCGATCGCGAAGTCAAACGTCTCG
This sequence comes from uncultured Hyphomicrobiaceae bacterium, assembly GCA_964564085.1. Classification (GTDB taxonomy): domain Bacteria; phylum Pseudomonadota; class Alphaproteobacteria; order Rhizobiales; family Rhodomicrobiaceae; genus JAHQVI01. The sequence goes on along the minus strand of CAZMAC010000390.1, from coordinate 1,915 downwards.
TGCTGGAAGACGAACAACGCGTATCGCACGAAGCCTCCGCCAAGCGGCAAGAGCGTATCGAGTCGCTGATCGACAGGTTCCGTGGGCAGGTTCACGAGATGCTGCGAGGCGTCTTGAAAACGCTGTCAGAGATGCAGGTGAAAACCGAACAACTCATGCGCGCATCGCTTGATACAAATTCACAGGCCTCTTACGCTGTATCGAATTGTCAGGATGCGGAATCGAAAGTTCAGATGGTCTCCGCGTCCGCCCAGCAGCTTGCTCAGTCAATCCGGGAAATCGGTGAAAACGTGCTGCGGACAAATTCGGTTGTCGCTGACGCCGATCGGGAGGCGGGCGCATCGGCGGAACGCGTCAACAAATTATCTTCAGCCGCAGAAAAAATTGGAACTGTCGTCAACCTCATTCGCAACATTGCCGAACAGACCAATCTCCTGGCGTTAAACGCGACAATCGAAGCCGCCCGAGCCGGCGATGCGGGCAAAGGTTTCGCGGTTGTCGCGTCTGAAGTTAAGACCCTTGCAAATCAGACCGCGAAAGCGACGGAGGATATTGCAGCACAAATTGACGAACTTCAGCATTCGACCCAGGACACCGCTGAAGCAATCGAGAGCATTAATAAAATCGTCTCCGAAGTCAGCGGAATTTCAACGTCGATATCCGCGGCGATCGAGGAACAGACGGCGGCAACGACCGAGATCAGCCAGAATATCGACCAAGCCGCTTATCAGACGTCGAGCGTCGTATCCGGCGTGACGGATGTCAGCAGCGCGATTGAGCAAACCAACACTGTCGTCGTTTCGGTCGAACAAGCGTCGAAAACGATCCAGGAAACGTCCGACCAGCTAAAAGGCACGATCGAGCAATTCCTTCATGACGTTGCTGCGGCATAGAGCGCTTTCAGGCGAAGTGGGTACCGGTTCGCCGCCCTGAAAGCGCGATAAAGCAAACAGTTGAGCCGAAGTTCCGATACAGTCAGACCAGATAAGGCTCTAGATCAACCTGCGTTTAATCGGAATCGATTTAGCCCGGAAAAGTTGATCTGCTTTAGTAGGTTAGAGCAACTGTCCGCGTCCAATTGGACGCGCGTTGCTCTAGCGCAACACGCGTTCGAATGAATGCAGGTTGATCTAAGCAGGCGATGGCGGTGCGATGATATTGTGAAGTGGATCGAATTTTCGAGACGTTTTAGCAACTAGAGATAGACATCTTTAGGGTTTAATACAACCTTTGGTTGACCAAATCGGGAGCACCCGTTACCCGGAGCATTATGACAACGCTCAAAATGATTCGGGGGTCGTTTCATGATTGTCATTGTAGATGAACGTGACACCGTGAAACAGGGTTATACAGCGTGGTTCGATCGCGAAGGCGTTTCGGCAACTGGTTTTGGTGCGGCGGATTTCGGGAACTGGGTGAAGACGGTTTCGGAGCCGGACATCCAGGCTGTCGAAGCGTTTCTCATCGGAACTTGCGAGGAACGGCGTCACCTGCCAAAGCTGATACGAAACCGCAGCACGGCGGCGGTGATCGCTCTTAACGATCAGAAATGCCTTGACGAAACGCTCGATCTTTTCGACGCAGGCGTCGACGATGTGGTGCGAAAGCCGATCCATGTCCGCGAGATCATGGCGCGGATCAAGGCGATCCGGCGGCGCGCTAAGGCAGAGGATGAAGGCAAACTCGCCGGCAATATCAGGGTCTTTTCAGACGGGCGTGATCCTGAGGTCAATGACGAAGTCCTGCCCCTGCCGCGCCGGGAACGCCGTATTCTGGAATATCTCGTGACCAATCGCGGCCGGCGGGTGACCAAGACGCAAATCTTCAACTTCGTCTACGGATTATTCGGCGAAGACATCGATGAAAATGTTGTCGAGAGCCATATCAGCAAATTGCGCAAACGCCTGCGTCACCG
>CAZMAC010000389.1:0-3601 GCA_964564085.1 uncultured Hyphomicrobiaceae bacterium | reverse complement strand
CGATAAGGAAGGCGGATCCTAATTTTTCCGAACAATCACAGGCCAACAAAAAACGATCCCGACTTGGATCCCACTATCCATACTGAACCAAACCGGCCGCACTATTTGTTACACGGTGTTGCAGAGCAGGGAAAAGATTCGAGGTTAAAACACTATAAGAATTAAGGACCGCCAAGAGCTTGCCACGAAACCCAAGCCCCTCACTTTAAAACCAAATGACCTCGTATCCGAAGCGGTTGCGAAAATGTCCGAGTTTAATTACGGCTCGGTGATCATCGTGGCGATGACGGCCGTATTACTGGGATCGTGACCGAACGGGATATTTTAAAGCGTCTTGTCAATGAGGGGCGCGACGCCTCGGCCACAACGCTCTCGGAAATCATGACGCAAAAGGTCCAGGTCGCGCATATCGAGGATGATCTGATTGAATGGATGGAGAAAATGTCGACTGAGCGGTTCCGCCGCTTGCCTGTTGTCGATAATGACAATCGCCCGATTGCGATCCTTACACAAACCGACCTGCTTGCTTATTCCTGGCCTCAACTGCTTTCCCAAGCTGGCGAGATTACAAAGCTTACGGTGCAGCGCAATCGCAATCTCTTCATCGTTATCGGCGGGATTCTGCTCTACACGATCTTCCTTGTCGTGATCCTGCGCGCAATATAACTCCAGCCCGGTTCGGATAGTACTTGAGGATAGTGTTTCAGGATGATGATGCCACGAGCGAGATACGCTTGTCTGCCGCCTGATCAAGTGCCTGGCGGCACACACTTTCCTGATACCGTTCATGTGCGGCGAGAAGGCGGGCTTCGAAGCCAGCAAAATCCGATACCGTAGCTTCATCCCGAAAGCTTTGCACCTCATCGAGAATTTCCCGCGCCCCTGCCGTGGTGGCGCTGCTCTTGATCGCATGCAACGCTTCATAAACAAGAGGCGGTCTGCGTTGGTTCACAGCTTGCCGCAACAACTTCAAACTCGATAGAAGGTCGCGCTTGAAGCTCGGCAGGAAAGTTTTTTGGACACCCTCATCTCCGAAAAGCTCCCTCAAGAACACGATCCGTTTCTCATCGAATGAGGAGGCATCTTCGGGCGATTTTTCTTGTTTTGGCGCCATTTCTCGATTCTCTACGCCTACGCTCAACACATATTTATTGAATATATTACTTAGCTGTTCCGGGGTGACCGGCTTCCCGAGCACATCAGACATGCCTGCGCCGAGACATTCTTTGCGTGTTTTCCCCGAAATATCAGCGGTAAGAGCAACGACCGGCACAAACGCGCCGCTGCCTAGACCCGTTCGATAGGCACGGCAAACGTCAATGCCGCTCATGCCCGGCATATTCACATCAAGTAATGCGATCTCAGCAACGCCATCAAGAAGATACTGAAGCGCTTCATCTCCAGTATTAGCCAGAATTACCTTATGCCCGTTCAACTCCAGCATCCGGCGCAGAACCTGACAGTTTAGCTCATTATCGTCGGCAACCAGAACGCTCAAGCTGCGTGTCAGCGCCGTCACTTTCAAGCTATCTTCTTCAAAGCTTTTTAATGTACGCCAATGCCAACGGGCGACCGTTTTAACTAATGCGGCAGCCTCGTCTTCAGCATTGGTCTTCGACACACCAGCCGCGAGTAAATCCAGCCCCTCAGAAGGGGCAGAGTTTTGCCGGATCAGGACCAGAGCCAAAGATGAACCTTTCACACTCATGGCTTTGGTCAGTGCTTCGCTCAGACTATACGTTAGCGCATCCGGCGTAAGGGCGAGCACGCTCGGGCGACCGCCTTCGATGTCTTTCGTCAGGCTCAAAGCTTCATCAAACGTAATTCTACGCGCGTCCAATTGTTCGGCAAGCTTGTCCAGCCCTGCCTCTTCGATAACAAATATCGGTATGCTGATTTCTTGATTTTGGTTTCTCTCGTCTATTGCTTCGGGGAGGCTGAATGGAAGCTCAGTCCAGAAAAGCGAACCTTTTCCGGGTGTGCTGTTGAACCCTATCTTGCCGCCCAGCACTTCGGTCAGCGATTTGCATGTGGCAAGCCCAAGACCTACACCGGCCTCGGAAGTTACATTGTGATCTTGTGCTCTGACGAACTGATCGAAAATATGTGGCTGCGCTTCCGCAGCAATACCGATACCTGTATCTCTAACAGCGATACGAAGCTTTTCAGAGTCAGGCTTCTCCAGGATTCCGACCTCAATTGATATCAGTCCATGTCTAGTATATTTCACGGCATTCGTTACCAGATTGAGAATGATCGTTTGAACGTGATCGGGATCTGTAAACAGCCTATCTGGAATTCCGCTGGTGAAGCGGATACGAAAATTGAGCCCTTTTTGTTGGGCTAGAGGCTCAATAATTGCTTCGACTTCATTGAGGATTTCTAGAAGATCGAAAGCCTCGTCATTACGTTCGATTGCGCCACTATCAATGCGCTGAAATTTCAAGATCGTATCGACCATCCGCAAAAGCCGCCCGGCCGCCAGCTCGGTCGAAATGGCGCTAAAACGTTCCCTTTCGCTCGCTGCGGTGACCTTTGAGACATGCGCGAGGCCAAGAATTGCCGTGAGCGGCGTACGTAATTCATGGCTTATCATCGATAAGAATTCGGTCTTTGCCCGGCTGGCGGCTTCCGCTTCGTTCATCGCCTCATGCAAATTCCGGATGAGTTTGGCGACATAGAGCGGAATGAGAAAAATAGCGAAAGCGAGCCCTGCGGAAAATTGCCATGACTCACGCCAATAGGGTGTCAAGCAAGCCATAATGACAAAGCCGACAAGGTTGACAGCGATTGCTCCGTATAAATAAGCAACGCCATATCTGAAACCATTGCCAAGCGTTACCCAGAGGTAGACGGGGAAAAAGATTGCGGCAGATTCCTCGCCGAAACCAATTAGAAGGCTAAGTGCCGCAGCATCGGTCGAAATAGAGAGCGCGCGCCGCAAGAGGTGTCGGTCTGGCCATATTACTAAATGCACGAGGAAGAAAATCCCAAGGCCCCACGCGCAGACAACCATCGCTAAGATTATCGCGGCCGAATGACCGCTGAGGCCTTCATAGCTGAATGACCAACTCAGATAGATCGTAATGATAAGGTAGATCGCAAAACGCGTTAGAATCTGTTCGAATTCGAGTGGCTCAGCGTGTTTTGCTCTCAGAAGCAGGCCAACGAGAGCTCTTAAGCGCTTTCGGATCGAATGCGCAGCCGCGATCTCGACATGGCCGGTCCGGAACATGTTTAGAGGTTTCCAACCCTGTGCGATCTAGGCCCATTTCGCATAGCGGCCCGTGGCCGCGTGACTTTTTTTCTTCGGCTTCTAGCAATCGAGGCCGCAGGAAGCAGTATACAGACTTCTGTACCAATGCCCTTTTGGCTTTCAATGTGCAAATCCCCACCGAGCAGCTTCATTAGGCGGATTGAAATCGGCAAGCCAAGGCCGGTTCCGGAGTGACCATCACTGACAAAGGCGGAGGTCATCGCTCGGCCGAATTCAGTGACGGCGAGCGCCAGCTCCCGCTCGTTCATTCCAATCCCACCGTCTTTAATCGTTAAAAAAAGACCTGAGGTACGGCTCGCCTGTGCTGAAACACAAATCGTTCCG
>CAZMAC010000388.1:0-3603 GCA_964564085.1 uncultured Hyphomicrobiaceae bacterium | reverse complement strand
AATAATTTGCTAGTGGTTCTTGAGATTCAAACATTTGTAAATCAGGTTGCCGCAAGCGGGATACAAATGTTTGAATCGAACCACTAGAGACAGATAAAATCACGAATCGGCATAAAGTTGCACCATTCATGCACGCCCAGTTAGATTGAAACCAATGAAAGACCCCAAAGCCAGCAATATTGCGGAATTTACGGTTTCCGAGCTGTCCATGGCGGTGAAGCGCACTGTCGAGGACGCTTTCGGCTATGTGCGTCTGCGCGGGGAGATTTCCGGATTTCGCGGGCGTCATTCTTCCGGCCATGCCTATTTCTCGCTGAAAGACGACAAGGCAAAAATCGATGCTGTCGTCTGGAGAGGCGTTTTTTCGGGTTTGAAATTCAAGCCGGAAGAGGGCGTCGAAGTCATCGCAACCGGCCGTATCAGTACGTTTCCAGGGAAATCGAGCTATCAGATCATCGTCGAGGCGCTGGAGCCGGCCGGCATCGGCGCGCTGATGGCGCTTCTGGAGGAGCGCAAGAAGAAGCTTGCGGCCGAAGGGCTGTTCGATGAGGCGCGCAAGCAGGCCTTGCCTTTTCTCCCCGATGTTGTCGGCGTGATCACCTCCCCGACCGGTTCCGTCATTCGCGATATGCTGCATGGCTTTGAGGAGCGTTTCCCGGCCTGCGTGCTGGTCTGGCCTGTGCGTGTTCAGGGCGAGACTTGCGGGCCTGAAGTTGCGGCTGCTGTACAGGGTTTCAACCGGCTTGGCACTGACAGCGTTGTTCCACGGCCCGATGTGCTGATCGTTGCGCGTGGCGGCGGAAGCCTTGAGGATTTATGGGGCTTTAACGAGGAAATCGTCGCGCGCGCCGTTGCGGAGAGCGAAATCCCGGTGATCTCTGCCGTGGGACATGAGACGGATTGGACTCTGATCGATTTCGTCGCCGATGCCCGCGCGCCGACGCCGACTAAGGCCGCCGAATGGGCCGTGCCGAAACAGAGCGAGCTGATTTCGCGGATGAGTGAGCTGCGTGAGCGCCAGCGCTATGCCGTGGCCCGCATTGTCGAGGGGAATCGCTCCGATCTGCGTGCGGCCACGCGCGGTTTGCCCAGGCCACAGGATTTGCTCAGCCTTGCCCGTCAGCGCTTCGATGCCGCAAGCGGGCGTCTGAGCTATGCGTTGCGCAGTTTTGCGGGCGAAAAGCGCGCGCGGCTGGAGCGGTGGAAGGGCCGGATCGATCTGCGTCTCATCCGGCAACGAACGGAACGCGCCGCGGAGCGGCTTCAGGCGGCAGATCGGCAAATGCGCCAGGTCCTGCGCGGTCTCGTTCAGCGCCATCATATGATTTTGGCCCGCCATTCATCGCGGCTGCAGCCCAATCTCCTGCGCCATCCGGCCAAAACAGGGCGCGAACGGCTCGATCTTCTGGCATCGCGCAGTGTCCAGGCGTTTGTGGCCATGGCCGGTCAGCGTCGCCGGAAAATCGATTCTCTCGCCCAGCTCTTGCGCTCACTGAGCCATAAAAGCGTGCTGGACCGTGGCTTTGCTCTGGTGCGGGATGGAGCAGGGCAGATGGTCAGACATTTGGAGGAGGCCAAGCTGGCAGGGAAGGTTGAGCTGGAATTCGCTGACGGGCGGATTGGCGCTCAAATCGCTAATGCCGATGCGGGCAGCGTCGAAGAAAAACAAAGCGCTCAAGCTGCAGAACGCGGTGGCAAGCGGCGCCGGAAAGAGAAAGATAAGCAGGGGCAATTATTGTGAGTTGCATTCCAAACTCTAACGGCCCGTTGCATGTTGCGGTTCAACAGCTGGAATAGGCTGGTGATTCCGCTCTAAGCGATTGGAATAGATCACGATTTATACTTTTGCGCGGTTCAGCTTCAAGATCCTCTGGATCAAGACGTCTGTCAGAGTTCTCCCAGATTGAAAATCTGCGTCCTTGCCGTCATCTATACAAGGCGTATGAAATCCCCGATAATATTATGAAGGCTTTTGAGACTCATAGGAATTGAATGAACCGCTTTGATCGCAATATCACTGGCGAAGGTGAGGCCAAGCTTCGCTATTTGGACGGTGAATTTCAGATTATGACGCCGGGCAGCTATGTACGCTGCGCCATGACCGGCAAGCCGATACCGTTGGAAAATTTAAGATATTGGAGCGTTGAGCTACAGGAGCCCTATATCGACGCCCGGGCGTCATTCGACCGGTTTTTGCAGATCAGAGAGCGGCGGAAGGACTCCAAGTGATGCGTCAGGTTTTGTATCCTGCCTGCCTTTGCGGCATCACTTCGCCGTAAGCTCCTGTTTTTCCTATAAAGTTTCCAGACGCGCATCGCGCCCGCATCCATAGCGGTAAAGCTTATAGCGGATCGGATTCTTCTTGTAATAATCGTGGTGGTCATCCTCTGCGGCGTAAAACTTCACTTCCGGGAGGATCTGCGTTTCGACCGGCTTGCCAAATTTCTCGATAACTTTTTTCTTCGAGGCCTCAGCCAGCGCTTTTTTCTTCCTTATTCCCATAGAAGATTGCGGAAAAATATTGCGTCCCCTTATCGCATAATTGTCCTGTCCCGTCGAACGGATCGACATTTTTCCAGAAGATGTCCAGGGGCTGCCGATAGTCGACCTCGGAGGGGTCGTACTCGATTTTTATGGCTTCGAAATGCTTGGTATTAACTGAGGATACTTGCTGATAATCAGCGGTTTTTGCCTCGCCGCCAGAATAGCCGGATATTGTCGAAAGCACGCCATCGATTTTGTCATAAGGGTGCTCCATGCACCAGAAGCAGCCGCCAGCAAAGATTACATCCGCCGGTTTTCAGCTTGACCATTCGCTAGTGGTTCGATTTAAACATTTGTATCCCATTTGCGGCACCCTCATTTGCAAATGTTTGAATCTCAAGAACCACTAGCAAATTATTGATTCTAGTGGAGCTTTTGAATTTGATATTTGAAAACGAGGTTTGCCGCAAATGGGTATCAAATGTCAAATTCGCTCCACTAGAGCAGGCGCGCTTATCACCAGCGCTAAAGCCAGCGTAAAACGGATCACGGAGTCATCCTTTTTTGGAGAATTATGCTTTTTGGCGATCAAGATGGCGTCTTGGCATCTTTGCCGGGTTCGTCCGATCTGAAGGTCAGGGAGTCGCCATTGATGCAATAGCGCAAGCCTGATGGCGGCGGCCCGTCTTTGAAAACATGGCGCTGATGGCCTCCACATCGGCGGCAATACACTTCGGTGCGCACCATAAACCAGTATGTCCGGTCTTCGCTGGTGCCGATGGCATTCTCCAGCGGCTGCCAGAAACTGGGCCAGCCGGTGCCGCTGTCATATTTGTGCTCGGAGGAGAATAGGGCGAGATCACACCCGGCGCAATGGTAAGTGCCGGAACGCTTTTCGTCGTTCAATGGACTCGTATAGGGGCGCTCCGTGCCGTGCTCGCGCAAAATATTATATTGTTCGGACGTAAGAATCTTCCGCCATTCCTCAGGCGTTTTCGTGATTTCGAAAGTTTCCGCCGGTTTTGCAGCGTCAGCACCGTAAGTGCCCAGCGCAATTGCCAATGCGGATGTCGAGCCTAAGCCAATCAAAGCGGCGCGGCGCGTAATCATGGGAAGCGA
>CAZMAC010000387.1:0-3610 GCA_964564085.1 uncultured Hyphomicrobiaceae bacterium | reverse complement strand
TTAAATTTGACCGAACCGCTTGCGAATTCCAGCGTGCTCTCGAGAATGGCAAGACGCCCGCGCTCCAATGTGAACTCTCCGACGGCGCGCGGCTGATCCGCCGAGCCAATCAATTGAAGCGAGCCGCCAAGCAGCGCATCGAGCCCGCGCCCTTTGACGAAAATCCGGTTTGCCGAGCGCAGATTGAGCGAAAGCGCTATGGTGGAAGGCAATTGCTTTTTGCTCTTTTGCTCTTTCGGCGGCTGACGGGCGATGACATGGTCCGGCGCATTTTTATGCTGCAAATCGAGTGAATTGACGCTTGAGGGAAGCGTTTGCGGGATCTGGATGTCCAGCCGGGCGATATCGATGGTGCCTGACAGCTTTGACTCGCCATTCAGATTGCCCTTGAAAGCGACATCGCTGCCGACCTCACCTGACGCAATCCGCTGATCGTCAAAGCGCAAGCCGTTCGCCTTGATTTGCAGATCGATGGGAAGCGTTTTGCCTTCCAAAACACCGATGGAGCCGGATGCGTTGAGCGTGCCGCCTTTTTCAGATGCGGCCGTTAGCTTCTCGATCTGAAGCGTTTTGCCCGACAGGCGCGCGGCAAGGGTCAAGTCTTTCAGATTGAGACCGCTGTCGGGATCTCTGACGGATGCGCCGGATGCTGTAATACGTCCATTGATTGCCGGTTCCGCCGCTGGCCCGGTGACGGCAAGATCGATGGCGGCGGGGCCCTGTAACCGCGTACCGCGTGAGGCGAGGAAGGCATTGGCGAGGGCCAGTGGCGCATTTCCTTGCGCCTTGAGGTCAAGCGTGCCGCCGCTGCTGACATTGCGAAGCGCGCCGATGAGTTTGAGATTAAGGCCGTTCATGCCGCCCGCTGTGGCCTCGATCTTGAGATCGTCTCCGGTAAAGCGGCCCGAAGTGGTGAGGCCCAGCGCCGGGAAGCTCGGCGGAAGCGCGCCTGCAACGAAAGCATTTTTCCATGCGAGTTTATAAGCAATCTGAGGCGCATCGGCGCGTCCGCTCAGATCGATCGTGCCGTCAATCGATCCGCGCGGTTCCATGCCCGGCGTTGCAACGGCCACGAAACTGGCGGGGAAGGATTTGATCTCGACCTTGCCGCTCAAAGCCTCATCCATTGCGACATTGGCGTTGATGCGTCCGCTTCCGGCTTTGAGCGCCAAGCCATCCAGCTTGAACCGTCCGTCCACGGCGGATAATTGCGCCTCGCCGTCCTGCGTCAGCTTGGCGGCTCCGTTTTGGAGTGCAATCGTCCGCAGTGTCGCATTGGGCTGCCAGCCGGTGAGATCGGCGACGGCTTCGCCGCTGGCGTTCCAGCGATTGTCGATCTTCACTTTGATCTTGAATGCGGTTCGCTCCGCATCCGGCTTGGCGGTGAGCACAAGATCGGTAAGGGCCGTGCCGCCTGTCTTGAGTGATTTGATCGACGAGCCGCCGGTGATCGACGGACGCTCAAGCAGGCTGGCAATTTCAAAAGCGCCGGTCAGCTCAGTCAATTCGATGGTGTCAATCTTCAAGCTTGCAGCCTCGGCCTTGAGCGCAAGCGTCGGAACATTCGCCGTGCCAGAAAGCTTTGCGTCGACATTGGCGCTGCCCTCCATCGGCAAGCCAAGGATCGGGGCAAGCTGTGCGGCGTCTGTGATCTGAATTTGCGCCGTGCCATTAGCATCGCCGGAATGCGGCAGGACGGCGTCGGCGGTGATCTGGTTTTCGCCAAGAGCGAGGGTGAACTTGTCGATTGCCGCGCGGGCCTCGCCGCCGATGGCAAACTGACCTGTGCCGGTGAGCTGAGCGCCGCCAATGGTCCCCTGAGCATTCAATGCGCCGCGCTGCGCCTCGAAAGGGCCGCTGCCGTCATAAGCAATGCTCACATTTTGAAGGCGCTGCCCGCGGATCATTGCGTCATCTGCGGTGAGCTGGGCCGTAATGGTCTGCGCCTTGCCTTCGCCCTTAAGCCTTGCTTCAAAGGATAGATTGCCTGAGGAGTCCGGAAGGAGCTGAGCGAGCTCGGCAATCTGTCCGTCGAGTTGCAGCGCCGTCAATGGACCGCCAATCGCGCCGTCAGCACTGAGCTTGACTGTGCGTGTTTCGGCTTTCAGGGCATCGAAACGGATTTGACCGGTTTCGGTGCGCGCAACTTTTCCATCAAGCCGCGATTGACCTGCAAGGATCTGCCCAACTACGTCCTCGCCGGCGGTGATGTGCTCACCCCCGCCATTCAGTGTCAGATCGAACGTCCCGTCGAAACCGGCACGCCCTTCGGCAGCAACATTCAGTGCACCGCTCAACTCGCGTCCGGCAAGCTTTGACAGGGGCGCGGCGTCAGGCATCGAAAGTTGAATAGCGCCTTGAAAACTTTCCGCATCGATCACGCCTTTCGTATTCAGTTTGACAGCGCTCGATGACAGGGCGGCATTTTCGATTGTGAAGCTATCGCCGGATTTCGTGGCCTTTGCCTCAAGTATGATTCGGTCACCGGCGACCGGACGGAGTACGGGATCGCCCAATTCGGGCTTGTCGATGGCGGCAGAGACGCGAATGGCCTCCAGCCGTTCCATCAATGCCGTAACATCATCTGGCTGGCGCGCTGCAAATTGCAGGGCAAAGCGCTCAGCTTTTTGCCCCGCCACGTCGAGATTTGCGGCGTTGAGCTTGCCGGCGAACACCGTCCCGTCCTGCTCGGGATTTGCCGCGAGAACCACCGATAGCTCGCCAATGGTCACGCTCATATCATCGGACACAGCGAGCGTGACCGGCGATCCACCGCCCTGGTTAAGGCGCAATTCAGCGCGGCCATTCACCTGGTTTTGGCTCATATCCACCGAGCCGGATACGCTCGCAGTCAGACGCGGTGCGGTAAAACGAAAGCGCTCAAGCTGGTAGCGTCCGCCATTCAGAATGCGCGCGTCGGCGGCCACATCTGCGTGACCGGCCAGCAGCGCCGCATAAGGCCGAGGCACAAACCGGGACAGCTCGCCTTTGGCTTCGGCAGCGATGCGCATCCCATCGCTTTGGCGGTCGAGCGCAAGGGCGCCGCTTGCCAGTCGATCCGCACCCGCAACCAGCGACCAGCGCCCGCGCCAGCCGTCAATCGGTCCGCTGCCATTGAGCGTCAGCCGCAAATCCGGCCGATTACTGAGATTGAGCAGACTGCTGAGTATGCCACCTGCTTTATCCTCCGCCGTCGCGCCAATTTCCAGAGAGTCGGTCGCGGCAATATAAGTGACGTTCGCTTGGATGTGGCTGGGGCGGTCGAGATCCTTGACCGTGATTGCGCCGAAAATCGCCTCGGCCGGGTTCAAAGCCTCGACCTGTCCGTTTACGGACAGTCGCGCAGGCTCGCCGAGGACCGGTTCGCCAAGCACTGCCTCGCCAATGGCGAAATCCTTGACCTGCAATGGCAGGGCGAACGATCCGCCGCCGTCGCCGCTCTCGGTCTCTTCAGCTGCGGCCGCCCCCCCCGGTTCTTCCTGCGGCGTCCGACTGACCACGAGTTTCGCGACATTGAGACGCTCAACTTCCAGTGCGCCGCCGAGAAGCGCCCAGGGGCTCCAGGAAAAACTGACATACTCGATTTCAACCCAGGGGCATTCGCGATCGG
>CAZMAC010000386.1:0-3625 GCA_964564085.1 uncultured Hyphomicrobiaceae bacterium | reverse complement strand
CCATATCGTACTTCCCAGGCGTATTCTCATATTTGAATCCCCAGGGTTAAAGCGCGGCGGTTACGCCCATCGTAATGCCTTCGGAGCCACGCTCGGTGTAAATCGCGGCACCATAACGTTTTTCGCCATCGATCTCCCGGCCCTGAAAGAATTCGGCGACTTCCTTCAGCTCTGTCCAGGTCTTCGGCGGGGCGAGATCGCGGCCATGCTTTTTCTTGAATTCGGCCTGAATTTCGGGCCGCGAAAACCAATCTTTCCTGTAGACCCAGCCCAGCGCGTCACCCATTGCCGGCAGCGCGTAATAATTCGGCTCACCTTTCGGCCAGGTCGAATAAGCGCGAACCGTGGCCGGCAGGAAGTCATCCATCGAGATGCCTTCTTTCTCGAAGAAATCGTTCAGCTTAACGTAATGGCCGTAAGTCGCGCCTCCGCCGATCCACTGGCTGTCGCCGATCATCAAATCGCAAAGCTTACCGCCCGAGTTGAGTTCGTTCAGAAACCGGTCGGCAAAATTCGTCCACGGAACGAACTCAAATTTCATCTTAATGCCGGTTTGTGTGGTGAAATCTTTTGACAATTCGACAAGCGCATTTGCCGGGTCCCAAGCGGCCCAGCAGAGCGTAATTTCTTTGTCCTGCGCAGATGCGGATGCGTAGCCACATGCAACTATTGCGCTTGCCGCAATAGCGGTCCTCCATGACCTCATTGGGTCCTCCCTGGCTTTCCTATCCGGCCGCCCGCCTTTATGTTTTGGCATTACGCCAACGGGTCGATTGCAAACCGGCTATTGGCAAGCGGCACAGTGAACCTCTTGGCCGGTTTAGTTTAGCTAAACTTAACTCTGAAATTGAGTCAAGCCGCTTTATACGATTTTAGCGCAGTTGAAATGTTTACAGGAAAGAAATCACGGCGATCTCAAAGTCTCGCTCGCAGGTTAGTTTAGAGCAAAAGTTTAGTTAACCTCCAGCGTGAGGCATGGCAAATTACTGGAGTAGAAAGACAGCGTCTGAGTGGGTGGAGGTCAAACGGGAACCGCTTTTCCTCATCCCGCTCAAAGCGTTCAAAATCAACGATCTTACCGATGTTCAATTGGTTTCAATTGAACATCGGTAGGTCTCGAGCTGCTGGGCCTGCTGTCAGGCTGGCTTAAGCCGTGTATTCCTTCGACTTGAAGGTCACATGCTTCACACCCTCGGGCGCATCCGAAATTTTTCGGATATTACCCCAGGTCTGCTTATAATTCGGGATGACGAGCTCATTCACACCCTCCCCATTAATGACGTTGCCCTGCACGCCGGTCGGATAGGCGAACAGCATGAATGTCTCGCCTTTGCGCGCTGTTGGCGTCGGGTAGACCATCGCCTGAGTCGAGCCGCTATCATTCCAGACTTCGACCAGATCGCCTTCACTTACGCCAAGCTCGGACATATCCTCCGGGTTCATCTCGATATAGGGGTAGGGCCAGCGGTCCATCACCAAGTCGTTATCGACGTCGAGATAGGCAGACTGCCAAACCTGATTGGCCCGTCCATTATTGATGAGGTAAGTGAACTTATTCTTTTGTTCCTCTTTGCCGGGCGCTTGCAGGCCGCGCCAGGGTGCATCCATAAACCGGGCTGTGCCATCGTCTGTCGAAAATACGCCATCCGTGTACAGCCTTGTGGTTCCAACAATCAAGCCATCCTCAACGCCTTTGGCCGGTTCCTGAAAACCATTCGTGCCCATGGCGCGAAGACGCTCATATGTGACATGCTCTCCGCCGGCGGAATTTTTATGATAGCCATCCATGAAGGCGTCTTCTTCGGTTTGCCAATCAAAGCCTTCGAATTGAGCAGCGTAACTCTCATCACCCATCTCACGAAGGACGCGTTCCATATGATTGGCGATGCGCGCGGCAATAAGGCAGTCCGGCATGGATTGGCCGGGCGGGTCCATATAGCGCTCGGTGATCCGCATCCGGCGCTCACCATTCATCGAGGTCAGATTCATCTCGCCCGACGTGGCAGCAGGCAGGATCACATGACATGCCTCGCCAATTTTTGTCGGTACGATATCGACATCAACCGCAAAGAGGCCGCCATCATTGATCGCATCGGTAATGGCTTTGACCATGGCGTCACGATCGCCGTAGGACACGCTATTCATAGCGTCCTTAACCTTGTCCGTGCGCTGCTTATAGATGCGCTTGAATTCCATCGCGTTCAGAGTGGTCTTGTAGTGGTCGCAGGCCCAGACATGATGAACGCCACCTTTGCCTTCAATCAGGAGTTTGTCGACATAAGCCGAAGGCCGTCCGACATGGCCGTCAGCCGGCCGGGCATAACCTTCCTGATGGCCGCCAAGCCGGACAACTCCGCCGCCGGCCCGGCCGACATTGCCGGTGGCCAGAGCGATATTCACAAGAGCGCCATTCGTCCGGTAATTATCGTTACCCCAGATCAGGCCCTTCTCATAACCAATCATGGTCCGCCGGCGCTCGCCGCCTTCTTTCGGCTGGGCAATCCACTCAGCGGCTTTGACGATATCCGCCGGCGAGACCCCGGTAATTTCTGCAGCCTCTTCGAGAGAGGTCTTGCAGCCTTCCACTGCATCTTCAAAGCTGCTTAGATGCCCTGGATTGGACTCCGAAACACCGCGTGCGGGATAAAGCGGCGGGCGCGATTTGCTCTCGCGAAGTGTCGAATTTTCAATGAAATCGCGATCGACCCAGCCTTTCTCTGCAATGTAGGTGAAGATTGCATTGAATAGCGCAAGATCGGTTCCGGATTTTATTGCAAGATGAAGGACGTTCTCTTTGCCTGCCTCGGCCTCACAGGCATTGACCGTTACCGTCCGGCGCGGATCGACGATAATGATGCGCGCTTTCGCATGAGGCTCATCGGGAAGTTGATCCTGCTTCTTCGCGAGTGACGTCCCGCGAAGGTTTGGAATCCAATGATTCAGGAAATAATTTGTCTGTGTTTCCAGTGGGTTGGTTCCCACAGCGACGATCGTGTCCGCGAGTTCGGCGTCCTCATAGCAATTATTCAGCTCGCCTACGCCCATATCCCGGGTGCCGTGAACTTCGGAGTTGTAAGCGGGACGGTTGTGGATGCGTATATTCTTGACCTTCATGGCCTCGAAATAGAGCTTGCCTGTGCCCCACGTATTCTCGTAGCCGCCACCAGCGCCGCCATGATCGAAGGCGGAGACGATCAATTCGTCTTCACTCTTATCTTTGATGACAGCCGCCGTAACCCGAGCGACGAGGTCGAGCGCATCGTTCCAGCTTGTCGGCACCATGGAACCATACCGCCAGACGAGCGGATCGGTCAGCCGTTGCTGCTGTGTTTGCCGTGCGCGTGAATAGCTCATCTCCGCCATGCGCGCGCCGCGGATCGATCCGAGACCTGAATTCACGACACAGTCTTTGTCCGGCTTTATGACAATGTGAACGTCCTGGCCGTTCTGCTTAACGATGTTATACATGGACGGTGAATACCAGGCATCGGTCT
Organism: uncultured Hyphomicrobiaceae bacterium; assembly: GCA_964564085.1. Taxonomy (GTDB): domain Bacteria; phylum Pseudomonadota; class Alphaproteobacteria; order Rhizobiales; family Rhodomicrobiaceae; genus JAHQVI01. Next base: position 131 of record CAZMAC010000386.1, on the reverse strand, counting down.
TAGCGCCTTGCGGTTTCGAGAGATCGACGCCAAACGCGTTGGCGCTCGGCGCCGTTCCGCCTTGCTGATTGGCAGGCCAGGTATAGGCGTGATAGCCACAGCCGACGATGCAAAAATGGCAGACGGCGGTT
>CAZMAC010000385.1:0-3629 GCA_964564085.1 uncultured Hyphomicrobiaceae bacterium | reverse complement strand
GTCGAGCTTGAGCTTGACACGGTCTCCGATCGTCAGCCCCGACACGGGACCATCCGGCCCAAGGCCGAAATCCCGGCGAGTGATGGTCGTCTCCCCAGAGCCGGTCCCCTCGCCCTGGTCGATCTGTAAAGTGAAGGGAATCGTCACAGGCTTCCTGTTCCCCTTTATGGTCAGATTACCGTCCAGCACATAGCTGCCATCCTCGTCGCCCTCTTTGATCGCTGTCGCCGCAAATCCTGCTGTTGGATAGGTCTGAGCGTCAAACCAGTCCTTGCTCAAAAGCGCGTCATCGACTTGGGATTGTCCCGTACTGACGGAGTTTGTGTCGATCGCGGCCGAGATTTCGGTGATGTCGAGCACCTCGGGATCGAAACGGATTTCAGCCCGGAATTGCTTGAACTCGCCTATGACCGTCTGTCCGCCCGCTTCGGCTTCGAAAGTCAAACGGCTTTTGCCATTATTAATGGCCCACCCTTGAGCGGCGCTCGGAGAACTGCTGAGGATGAAAGCCATCGTCGGCAAGGCAAGGCAGAGCAGGAGACGGGCAATTCTTAAGAAACGCGGCACCATACGCAACATCACGCCATCCTTGAGAATAAGAGAATGCCGCAGAGCTGCGGCGATATGGAGAAGCACGAGCGCCAAGAGCGCCCAGGCAAGGGCTGCGTGCACATTTTGAAAGAGCGTTTCAACCGTTTTTTTCTGCTCGGCGCCTAAGTTTTCGATGGCGGGGATATGAGGCCACGGTATCGTTCCATAGAGCACGGTCGGGAAGTTGAAGGGGGCTTGGGCGGCTGAGACCATTGACCAGCCGGCAAGCGGGATCACCAGCAAAAACGTATAAAGCAAAGCATGTGTACTTCGCGCGGCACGCCGTTCCCATTGCGGCATCTGGGCAGGCCAGCGCGGGGGGCTGGCAATGAAGCGCCAGGCGATGCGCAGGACCATAAGAATAAGGACCGTTATCCCCATCGATTTGTGAAGCTGATAGAGCGTGAATTTCAGCTGGAGGTCTCCGGTACGGGTCATGAAAAGACCAAGCCCGATCAGGCCGATCACAAAGGCCGCAATCAGCCAATGCAAAAGCTTGGCTATTGCGCTGTAATCCTCAATATCGCGGTGCATATGGGATTGGCTCGATTACCACTTGCCCGTATTCGGCATCGATATCCATGGCTCCTTCGGCGGGAGCGCGTCACCTTTTTGCAGCAGCTCGATGGAAATATTGTCCGGCGAGCGAATGAAAGCCATACGCCCGTCCCGCGGAGGACGATTGATTGTGACGCCCGCTTTCATCAGCCTGTCGCAGAGATCGTGAATATCCTCCACCGCATAAGCGAGATGGCCGAAATTACGCCCGCCTGAATAGTCCTCGGGATCCCAATTATAAGTAAGCTCCACCTGGGCGGACTCATCGCCGGGCGCTGCCAGAAAGATCAGCGTATACCGCCCTTTTTCATCGACCCTGCGCCGAAGCTCCTTCAGGCCGAGCTTGTTGCAGTAAAAATCGAGCGATTGATCAATGTCTGTAATGCGCAACATTGTGTGCAGATATTTCATCGACGCCTCTCATCTTCGGTATCGGAACAACGATCCCATGCTCAAATGGGGAAAAGTCAGATGCATGCGCGCAACGGACCGCACGCTTATTAAGTGCTTCACGCCAGAGTAACCGGGCCTTGCCGAGCGAGGCAAGCCATTGCGCCAATGAAAAAATGTCACGGTTTCAACAGAAATCCCAGACCGTGGATAAATGCATACGATCATATTTCCGCCTCATCCTGCCGCAACACTGACAGATTACCGCGGGGGCGGACATGGCTTGGCCATGTTCTTGCGGATGGCCTGTGAGCAGGCTGTGATTCGTGAAAAAATGCGTTTCAATCTTGCACGTCTGGATTGTATAAGGGGCTGCCCGGTACGTGTTTCTGCGTGTGCAATGCCTGGAAACGACGTGTCCGGATTAAGAGAGTGAAAACAAAAAAGAAAAGTATATCAATGACTTATTTTTTTAGTTCGTTTGCGGTCAAATCACACACCGGTGCATCGTTAGGTGAACTTATCCAGAGCCGTAGAAATTTCTCTGGCAAGCTGGACGCCGGATGGTATGTTCCGTTAACAGTTTGCAGCGATCAGGTCTTTGGCGGAAGGTCGGATCACGCAAGTTGGTGCAACAGTTAAGTAAAAGCGGGGGATTACAAAATGGGGGACAAATTACCTCCAGTTGTTTCTTCGTTCGGTGAAACATCCGAACAACCCAGTGTCGACGTCACCGTCGTTGCTGGTCAGATAAAGTGGTTTGATGCTTCCAAGGGCTACGGGTTCATCGTTCCTGACAACGGTATGCCTGATATTCTCCTGCATGTAACGGTCTTGCGCCGCGACGGGTATCAGACTGCATATGAGGGCGCGCGTGTCGTCTGCGAAGTTTCTGAGCGTGACCGGGGCCTGCAGGCTTTCCGCGTTCTTGGAATGGACGAAAGCACGGCGATACACCCTTCGCAATTGCCGCAACGCACCCATGTTACTGTCAATGCGGAGAGTGACTGGGAGCGTGCCATGGTGAAGTGGTTTAACCGCATCAAGGGCTTTGGTTTTCTCACGCGCGGCGAAGGCACCGAAGATATTTTCATCCATATGGAGACGTTGCGACGCTTCGGTTTTGCAGAACTTCGTCCAGGGCAAATCGTCCTCGTTCGTTATGGTAAAGGCACGAAAGGCCTGATGGCAGCGGAGCTGAGACCTGATGGAGGCGCATCGACTTTCCCGACGTCTCACTAAGTTGACGTTTGTTCTGTCATTGAAATCAATGAGTGGGGCGGCCCTTGCCGCCCTGCTTTCATTTGCGCCCTGGAGCACGGTCCAGGGCGATGCCGGCGCGCTCGAAACGCAGCCGCTGACATTCCAGACAAATTCCGGCAAGCGAACGATTGAGGTGGAGGTCGCCGACACCGATCAGAAGCGAAGTGTAGGCCTCATGTTCCGGCGCAGCCTCGGCGACGATAAGGGGATGATATTCCTTTATAATAAGGAACAGATCATCACTATGTGGATGAAGAACACCTATCTGTCGCTCGATATGATCTTTGTCCGCAAGAATGGCACGATCCATCGGATTGAAAAGAATACAGAGCCCTTTTCCGAACGCGTGATCAGCTCGGGTGCGAAGGTGCTTGCGGTCATCGAGGTCAAGGCCGGTAATGCTGACCGGTTTGGGCTCAAAGAGGGCGATAAGGTAAAGTATCCCGCTTTCCAGAAGTAGGTGCAGAGTATGCGGGAGTGCGGCTAATCACTCCGTGCCGGGCTGGAGCATTGGACCGAAAAGCATGTCCCCAAGAAGGTGGGGATGCGAAGCGGTTTTCGGATAAATCTGATGCTCAGATAAATAAATGGAACGATAATGCGATTCCAATCGAAGATCCGCCGCTCTAATGATTTAAGCGCAGCCCTCAGACTTAAAAGCCCGCGCCAGCTTGCTCAATCCCGATCTGGGATCCTAATTCGTCTGATCGCGCTGAAGATCGGTGCAATGCGCGTTCAAGCATGTCCCCGCGAAGGTCGGGATGAACGTGGGAACAGTTGCACTAACTCTTTGAAATAGATCAACTTAACGACGTTTAATTGAGTCC
>CAZMAC010000384.1:0-3649 GCA_964564085.1 uncultured Hyphomicrobiaceae bacterium | reverse complement strand
AAAGGTAGGGCGCTTAAATTCGGGTGGTCCGCGTCTGCAGTGAGCTTCTGCCGCCGGATCACCCCGAACAGGCGAATCGTTGCACGATTTCAACTTTGTCCAGCTTAAGTGAGCGATCTGTGTGTAAAGCTTGATTTTAGCCGCTTTTTCCCACAATTTGTTCATCGTCCGTTGAGAAAAATGCGCTTTGACAGGTTTGAGAAAAGCCAATCCTCAAGTGGCCTTATAATCGATCTACTCACTAAGCCAACAAAGCTTTGTGAGTTGTCACTGCCTTGAAAACGACTTAGCCAGGGCATGGGATGGTCATAGGAATCGGGCGTGAATAAACTTTTTCGTGGGCTTTGGCGTTGATTGCTTTGCGTTGACTATGACGAAAGCTGGGGCACGCGTCTGAAAGCACAGCAGATGCAGATAGGAGTACGGACAGTGAGGGCAAAGCGTGTTTCGGGAAGCCTGTTGGTTCGCGGTGCCGCGATCGCGGCGGCTTTGTTTGCCGCTGTGTTATTGACTGTGCCATCCACGCAGGCTCAAACCGTAGCCTCGATTGATGACTGGCTGAAATTCAATGACAGCAGCAGTTGGGATCCCGGTTTTGACCGATCATTCTCACGTCGCTGGGAACAACAGCCGTCCCGAGGCTATCCAACGGCTTCTCCGAATAATATCGATCACATGCGGGCCGTCATCAAACGTTACGCAGCCATCGTTCAGCGCGGCGGGTGGGACAAGCTGCCGCTGATTGAATTGCGTGTCGGCAAGACGCACCAGGCCGTGGTCGCCCTTCGTCAGCGTCTTCAGGCCGAAGGCTATCTGGCAGATGGCAGCGGATATCCTCAAACCTTTGACTATTATGTCGAGAAGGCTGTCAAAGCTGCTCAGGAGCGCAATGGCCTGGCGCCGACGGGCGTCGTCGACAAGGCGACAATATTTGCACTGAATGTGCCCGCCAGCTCAAGACTCCGTCAGCTCCGGACAAATCTGACGAGGATCAAATCGCTCTCGGCGAATCCAGAAGGACGCTATATTCTCGTCAACATTCCCGCTGCACAAATCGAGGCGGTTGAGGATGACAGGGTTGTTTCGCGCCATGCCGGCGTTGTTGGCAAGATCGACCGGCCAACCCCTATTCTGCAGTCGAAAATCCATGAGATTAACTTCAACAAGGATTGGATACTGCCTCCAACCGTGATCCGCAAAGACCTGCTGCCAAAAGCGCGCGGCAAGTCAGGGTACCAGATTTTTGACCGCTACGGCATTGATGTCTACTCTGATTATAATGCCTACAAAAAAGGACGGCGGCTGGACCCAAAGACGGTTGACTGGTCAAGCCCGAACGCCGGCAAGCTTTTCTTTGCCCAAAAGCCGGGTGAAGACAATCCGCTTGGGTTTATGAAGATCAATTTTCATAATTCTCATGCCGTCTATATGCACGACACGCCATCAAAGAGCATTTTTGCACGTAACTTCCGCGCGGAAAGCTCAGGCTGTGTCCGAATTCAGAATATTCCGCAGCTTGGCGCATGGCTACTGCGCGACAATGGCTGGGACATGACTCGCGTCGCAAGTATGAAGCGCAGCGGAGAGTCATTGAACGTCGACGTTAAAGGCAAGATAAAGCTGTATTTCGCCTATGTCACAGCCTGGGCCACCCCGGACGGCAAAGCCCATTTCCGCCGCGATTTATATAATCGTGATGGTGTCGGGGTCACGGCGACCGCATATTAGAGTGTGTCTCAGGACGGCACCAATCGGTTGTTTGGTCAAGTGCGTGCGAAGCGCAATCTCAGAGCTGTCTTCCGATCCTATTTGGATGTGACGGGTTTCGCTGATCAGCGCCCCATTCATGTCTGGCTTTAGGCGGGCCCTTATGTTGGCAGCATCGTAAGTACGGCAAACGCCAAGCCTACTAAGCTTCAAAGCTTTGCTTATGGTTGTTCCGGTTCCGGCTCCCTCAGCTGGGGCCGCGAGCTGTTTTGTTAGTTCCATATTCATGGGCCTGACCGGCCGGGGAATGCAGCGGGACAAATTTCTGATAAGTCTGCTTTGAACCACTTCGCAAGCCCTCGCCAAATTGAGCCAAAAAATAATGACGGCCGGAATAGACAATTTTTCGCGCATCACGCCTGACCAACCCTTGTCAACGCTGAGCTGGCGGCAGGAAGCCATCAGCACCTTTCGCCTTGCCTGGCCGCTGGTGATCGCGCAACTGGCGCAAATGGCCCTTTTCACCACAGACGTTGTGATGATGGGCTGGCTCGGACCGACCTTTCTCGCGGCCGGGACTCTCACGATCATGTCGTTCCATCCCTTTTTGCTGTTCGGCGTCGGGATTTTGTCCGCCGTGGCGCCTCTTGCCGCGCAGGCCAAAGGCAGCGGCGATCTCGCGAGTATGCGCCGCTCGATACGGCAAGGCTTTTGGATCGCGATTGCCATTGCCTGCCTTATGACACCGCTGATCTGGAATTTCGGCTCGATCTTCAAGCTGTTAGGCCAAACGGATGAGATCAGCGCGCTCGCGGCAAGCTATGTCAAGCCAGCCGCTTGGCTGTTCTTTCCCGCCCTTGGCTTTATCGTCCTGCGGGCCCTGCTCGCGACACATGCGGACACCAGGATCATTTTGCTCATTACACTGATCGGAATCGTCGTCAACGCAATCTGCAATTACGCATTGATGTTCGGCCATTGGGGCTTTCCGCGTCTTGAACTTGCAGGCGCGGGCCTGAGCACGTTTATCGTCAATTTGGTGATGTTTCTGCTCTTGCTCGGCTATTGCCTCGCTCAGCCGGTTTACCGGGACTATTCGCTTTTCGCTCGATTTTGGGTGCCGGATTGGCATCGCTTCGGACGGATTTTGCTGCTCGGGACACCGATCGGCTTCATGATGATGGCCGAGGTCGGCCTGTTTTCGGTGGCCGGGATTTTTATGGGCTGGCTCGGGACGGACGCGCTCGCAGGCCATGCGATCGCCCTGCAATTGGCGGCGATTGCCTTTATGGTCCCGATGGGCCTCAGCCACGCGGCCACCGTTCGCGTCGGTCTTGCTTGCGGGCGCAACAGTCCGGACGGCATCATGAAAGCGGGTTGGGTGTCGATCGGCATCGGGACCGCTTTTATGGCGCTCACGGCGATGGCCTTCTGGCTGATCCCTGAAATGCTCGTTTCATTCTTTCTCGACCCGGCTTTGCCGCAAAACCAAATACCTTTTGCCCTGGCCGTGACCTATCTCGGGATCGCCGCGATTTTTCAGCTCGCCGATGGCGCGCAGGTCGTCTCGGCCGCCGTCTTGCGAGGGTTGAACGACACGGCCATACCCATGATCATCGGGATATGTGGCTATTGGGGTGTGGGAACGACACTCGGATATCTCCTTGCCTTCAAATTCGAGATGGGCGGCGTCGGCATCTGGATCGGTCTCGCCGCTGGGCTGGCTGCCGTGGCGGTGACGTTGACGGCGCGTTTTGCCCTGCGCATCCGGCGCGGTCATGCGTGATGGACGCAGCTTCGCTAAGCCGGCTTTTCAAATAGCAGCAGCAAACCCCTCGCTGGGCGCGCCCACGAGGTTTTGAATTTTTGCCTGGGCATCAGATTTACCCGAAAACCGCTTCGCACTTTTCGGTCTGATGCCGTATGGCCCGCCGCATCATTC
>CAZMAC010000383.1:0-3657 GCA_964564085.1 uncultured Hyphomicrobiaceae bacterium | reverse complement strand
GCACAGGCGGAACAAGCCAGTAACGCCACCAGCTATGCCGTATTGCAAGCCGATACGGACGGGATTGTGACAGATGTGCGCGCTGAGGCCGGGCAAGTCGTTGCAGCGGGAAGTCCCGCCATCATTATTGCCGAGGCGGGCGAAAAGGAACTGGCTCTGAATGTCCCGGAGCAGGATGTCGCCCGCCTTGCCATCGGCCAGAAAGCGGCGCTATCGCTATGGGCTGATCCGGCGATCAAGACAGAAGGTAAAATCAGCGAGATTGCCGGGCAGGCCGACCCCGGTTCGCGGACCTATGCGGTGCGTGTCGCAATTTCCGCTGCACCGCCTGCCATGCGCTTAGGCATGACCGCGACGGCAATACTCACCCTGGGATCGCAAGCGCCTTATTTCCCCGTGCCGATCACGGCGCTGACGGAGATCGATGGACGCAAAGCCATATTCGTCGCCGACCGCAACACTTCCAAAGTCGCTCCGCGCTTCATCGAAACCGATGGCGTCGCTTCCGACGCGTTGAAAGTCGTCTCCGGCATCAAGCCGGGTGAGGTTGTGATCACTGGCGGCGTGCAGTTCCTTAACAATGGCATGCAGGTGAAATTGCCGGAGGATGTGATGAAAACGGCCTCCGCAGGCGGCGACGAAACGAAGAGTTAATTCAGCTATTACCCGCGGAAGGTGACGTTATGTCCAAGCCGTTCGTTTTCCCCGATCCGAGCCAGCGCCGGTTCAATCTTTCGCGCTGGGCAATCCAGCATGGCAGCCTGACGCGGTTTCTTGTGGTGCTCATTCTCGCGGCCGGTGCATTTTCGCTGTTCAGCATGGGGCAAAAGGAAGATCCGGACTTTACATTCCGCGTGATGGTGATCCAGACGTCTTGGCCCGGAGCGTCCACCGAAGACATGCAAAACCAGGTCGTCGACAAGATCGAACGCAAGGTGCAGGAAGCCCCGCATCTCGATTTTGTCCGCTCTTATACGCGCCCCGGAAATTCGTTTATTTTCGTCAATTTCAAAGGCGAGGCGCGCGGCCAACAGATTTCGGACGCTTTTTATCAGGTTCGCAAAAAGGTCGGCGATATCGAACATACATTGCCGCAGGGCGTCATCGGTCCGTTTTTCAACGACGAATTCGGCGACACTTATATCACGCTGCACGCCTTGACGGGCGAGGGCTTTTCTTATCCCGAACTCAAGACGCAGGCAAAGCGCATCCGCGATGTTCTTTTGCGCGTGCCCGGTGTTGAGAAGGTCGATCTGATCGGAACGCAGGATGAGAAGATTTTCATCGAGATTTCTTCGAAGGTTCTGGCGGAACGAAATCTGTCCCCGGCGGACATTCAAAATACGCTTTCCGCGCAGAACGCAATGGCACCGGCCGGGCGCATCGAGAGCGATAGCCGGTCTGTGCGTCTCGATGTCGGGGGCTATATTCTGTCTGTTGAAGAGATCCGTGAACTGAGATTGCGTGTCGGCAGCGAGACGATCCGCCTCGGTGACATTGCCACCGTGAAGCGCGGGCTCGAAGATCCGCCTGTCGCAAAGGCCCGCTTTGGGGGCCGGGACGCGGTTTTGATCGGTGTTATTATGACCGATGGCGCGAAGGTGACCAATGTCGGCGAAGGCATCGACGCTGTGCTGGGAAAAGCGCAGGCTAATTTGCCGCTCGGTCTGGAGCTTGGCCAGATCGCCGATCAGCCTGATGTCGTGCGCAAATATGTTGGCGAATTTCTCAAGGTGCTCGGCGAGGCTCTGATTATTGTTTTGGCCGTGTCCTTTCTCTCGCTTGGCTGGCGGGCGGGGACCGTCGTCGCTTTTACAATCCCGCTGGTGCTCGGCGCGACATTCCTGACCATGTCGCTCATGGGGATCGATTTGCAGCGTATTTCGCTCGGCGGCCTGATCATTGCGCTCGGTCTGCTCGTCGATGATGCAATGATCGCGATTGAAATGATGGAGCGAAAACTCCAGGAAGGCTTCGACAAACTCAGCGCCGCGAGCTTTACTTATCAGTCGACCGCCTTTCCCATGCTGACCGGCACGCTGATCACGGTTGCCGGTTTCATACCTGTCGGCTTTGCGGCATCCGTTGCCGGAGAATATGTCAGCTCGCTTTTCTGGGTGGTGGCGATTGCGCTCATCATCTCTTGGATCGCTGCCGTCTATTTCACGCCCTGGATCGGCTATGCCATTCTGAAGCCGCACAAGAAAAGCGAAAAAGCTAAGCACGAAGCTTTTAAAGGTCCGTTCTACAGGCGGCTGGAATGGTTCATCGATTGGTGCGTGACGCGCCGGCGCATCGTCATTGCGCTAACGCTCGCCGCCTTCGCAACCGGGCTCGCCGGCTTCGCTTTCATCCCCCAGCAGTTTTTCCCGGCCTCCAACCGGCCGGAAGTTCTGGTCGATTTATGGTTGCCGGAAGGAACATCGATCAGGCAGACCGAAACACAGGCAAGGCAGGTTGAGGCCGATCTGCGTAGCGATGAGAATGTTAAATCGGTCACCACATTTATTGGCGAAGGCGCGCCGCGTTTTTATCTGCCGCTTGACCAGCAACTCAGAAACCCGAATTTCGCTCAACTTCTCATTCTGCCGAACGCCCTTGAGAACCGCGATCCTGTCATCGACAAAGTCCGTAAGCTGTTAAACGAAAACTATCCCGATATCCGTTTCAAGGCCGACCGTCTCTTCAACGGACCTCCTGTCGGTTGGCCTGTGCAGATCCGCGTTATCGGGCCTGACCCCGATGAGGTGCGCCGTTATGCCGATCGAGTGACCGAGGCCATGCGCGCGCATTCGCCGGTCCATACGGTGCATGATGACTGGCTCGAACCTGTTCCGGCGCTAAAGCTTGAAATCGATCAGGATCGCGCGCGCGCGATTGGCGTAAGCTCGCTTGCGGTCCGCCAGACGCTACAAGCGGTTTTGACCGGTTTTTCCATCGGAGAATTTCGAGATGGAGAGGAAACGGTCAGCGTGGTCTTGCGTGATCCGGCCGCGAGCGGCAGCGCTTTGACGGCAGCAGAGTCCGCCTATGTCAAGAACGCTCAAGGCGTTGCCGTACCACTGACGCAGGTCGCGCGGTTGAAGGTGGTGCTGGAGCCTGGGATTGAGTGGCGGCGCTCGCGTCTGCCCAGCATCACAGTTCGCGGCAACGTGCCTGACAATGTGCAATCGCCCGATGTCACCAAAGAAATTTACGCTCAGCTTCAGCCGCTCCGCGATGGCTTGCCGCTTGGCTATCGGATTGAAATGCAGGGCGCGGTTGAGGAGTCGGCAACCAGCCAGGCCTCGATCAACGCCAAAATGCCGGTAATGCTGCTCTTCATCGTGCTATTGCTGATGATCCAATTGCAGCATGTCGGCAAAATGTTGCTGGTGCTGGCAACCGGTCCGCTCGGTTTGATCGGGGCGGCAGCGGCACTGCTTGTATTTGGAGCGCCTTTCGGTTTTGTCGCGATCCTCGGCGTTATCGCTCTTGCCGGCATGATCATGCGCAATAGCGTTATTCTCGTCGATCAGATCCAGCAGGATCTTGATTCCGGTCTGCCAATGCGCCAAGCAATCGTAGGCTCGACCGTCCGACGTTTCCGGCCAATCGTCCTGACCGCCGCAGCCGCTGTTCTTGCCCTCATTCCGCTCTCGACCTCGCTGTGCTGGG
>CAZMAC010000382.1:0-3666 GCA_964564085.1 uncultured Hyphomicrobiaceae bacterium | reverse complement strand
GGCCGCCCTAAACCACCTTGGCAACGTGATTGATGTGGACGAGCTTGTCAACGAACTCGCTGTCGCGATCGTCACGATCTCGTTCTCGTGGTGCTCTTGCCACTGATTATGTCCTTCCAGCCTTAAACCGTAAAACTTTAGAAACTCAAACCGACTTCACGCGCAGCGTCCGCTAGGGCCTTGATGCGACCATGATAGATATAACCGCCGCGGTCGAACACGACAGCATCGACGCCTGCCTCCTTGGCGCGTTTGGCGACGAGCTTGCCAACTTCTGCCGCCGCTGCGGTGTCAGCGCCTGTCTTTAGTGTTCCTGAAATCGCCTTGTCGAGTGAGGACGCAGCAGCAACAGTATGTCCTTTCGCATCATCGATAATCTGCGCATAGATATGTCTGGACGACCGGAAGACCGACAGCCTCAGTCGTCCGTTCGCTGCATTTCTCACCGTTTTGCGCACACGGTACTTGCGCCGAGAAAAACTCGTATTGGCGCCCATCATGCTCTCCACTATTTCTTCTTCTTCCCTTCCTTCCGGAAGATTGTTTCGGTCGAATATTTCACACCCTTGCCCTTGTAGGGTTCAGGCGGGCGGTAACGTCTGATTTCAGCGGCAACCTGCCCGACCTTTACCCGATCAATGCCACTGACTGTGATTTCAGTTGGCTTCGGACACTGAACCTGGATGCCATCCGGCACTGCGTAAAGCACTTCGTGGCTGTAACCAAGCTGAAGCTGCAGATCTTTTCCCTTCAGAGCAGCACGATAACCAACGCCGCTGATTTCCAGCGTCTTGGAAAAGCCGGACGATACACCCGTTACGATATTATCTACGAGCGAGCGTGACATTCCCCACATGGAACGGGCCCGTTTGCTCTCATCGCGCGGCGCAACTTCAATGCCACTATCGCCAAGGTTGACAGTGACATCATCAACCAATGTCAAAGACAATTCGCCTTTCGGTCCCTTGACCAAAACATTTTGTCCATCGACCGTCGCTGTAACACCATTTGGCACGGCGACGGGTTTTTTTCCAATTCTGGACATTGCCCAAACCTTCATTCTTCATTCAGCGCAAAGGGCTGCTAGAAAATGCTGCAAAGCACCTCGCCACCGACATTTTCACGCTTTGCCTGGCTGTCTGACATTACGCCTTTTGGAGTTGAGAGAATAGAAACACCCAATCCGTTCGATACGGTCGGCAGATCCCTGACCGAGGAATAAACCCGGCGGCCAGGCGTCGATACGCGTTTCAGCTCACGGATGACAGGCCTGCCATCGAAATATTTCAGCTCGATTTCGATTTCGGATTTTCCATTATTATAGTCAACTCTCGAAAATCCGCGGATGTAGCCTTCTTCCTTCAACACTTCAAGCACACGCTCGCGTAGCTTTGAAGCCGGTGTGGAAACTTTCGGACGGCTGCGCATCTGCGCATTCCGAATACGGGTCAGCATATCTCCCAAGGGATCTGTAACAGTCATCGAATTCCCTTACCAGCTCGACTTAACCATGCCTGGAATGAGCCCCGTCGACGAAAGGTCACGAAGCGCGATGCGCGATAGACGTAGCTTCCTGTAATAACCGCGTGGCCGGCCGCTCACGTCGCAGCGGTTTCGGATCCGATTTGGCGCGGAATTGCGTGGAAGCTTCGCAAGCTTAAGACGGGCTTGAAAGCGTTCTTCAGCCGGCAGACTTTCGTCACTCGCCTTCACTTTCAAAGCCGCTCTGCGAGAAGCATATTTCTTGGCAAGCTTCTGACGCTTCCGATTGCGCTCGATCATGCCCGTTTTTGCCATTGCGTCATGTCTCCTTGTCCGGCAAAGCTCTTGGTCTATGCGCGGAACGGAAAGTTAAAGTGTTTCAGAAGCGAACGCGCTTCGTCATCGTTCTTAGCTGTCGTGCAAACGATGATATCCATACCCCAGATTGACTCGACCTTGTCGTAGTCGACCTCGGGAAAGACAATATGTTCTTTGATGCCGAGAGCGTAATTGCCCCGTCCATCAAAACTCTTGGGATTCAAGCCCCGAAAATCCTTCATCCGAGGCAGCGCGATCGTCACCAGCCGGTCAAGAAATTCGTACATCCGGGATTTACGAAGCGTCACCTTAGCGCCGATAGGCATACCGTCACGCAATTTAAAAGTCGAAATCGACTTGCGAGCTTTCGTCAAAACCGGTTTCTGCCCGGAAATCAACGCAAGGTCACGTGCCGCTGAATCGACTTTCTTTCGGTCAGCGACTGCCTCGCCGATTCCCATATTCAACACGATCTTATCGAGCCCTGGCACCTGCATAGGATTTTGATATTTGAATTCCTCAGCAAGCGCGGGACGCACTTTCTCGACGTAGTGGCGTTTGAGCCGAGGCGTGTAAATTTCGGCTTCAGTCATCGATGAGTTCTCCTGAACGCTTAGCAAAACGAACCTTGCGTCCATCGTCTAAAATCTTGTAGCCGACCCGCGTTGGCTCACCATCCTTAGGGTCTTCAATCGCGATGTTTGATACGTGGATCGGAGCCTCTTTGGAGATGATTCCACCTTCCTGGCTTGCACTCTGTTTTTGATGCCGCCGCACCAAATTAATACCTTGAATGACTACCTTGCTCTGTGCAGGCAAAACCTTGACGATTTCGCCCCGCTTCCCCTTATCGCGGCCTGTTAGGATTACGGCGTGGTCGCCTTTTTTGACTTTGAGTTTCACCATCAAAGCACCTCGGGAGCCAGCGAGATAATTTTCATATGCTGCCGACCGCGCAATTCACGTGGGACCGGCCCAAAAATACGAGTGCCGATTGGCTCTTTATTGTTGTTTACCAGAACCGCAGCATTTCGGTCGAACCGGATCAAGCTACCATCCGTACGCCGCAACCCCTTCGCTGTGCGTACAACGACCGCCTTCATGACCTGGCCTTTTTTGACACGGCCACGTGGGATGGCTTCTTTCACGCTGACGACGATGATGTCGCCGACCGTCGCAAAACGCCGCTTCGATCCTCCGAGGACCTTGATACATTGCACACGGCGGGCGCCCGAATTATCGGCAACATCCAAGTTCGTTTGCATCTGAATCATTTAACTGCCCTTAATTTTCCGGCCCGTCTTTGCGAAGGCCGGAAACCCGCGCACGAACCCTAAATTCTGGTTTTTATTTTCTGAGCCATTAACCGGTCGCGCTAGCCTGCGGCAACACCGCCCATTTCTTCTTTTTTGAAATCGGCGCGCATTCCTCAATTCGGACGATATCGCCCGGCTTGCAGGCATTACTGCCGTCATGCGCGTGATACTTCTTGGTCAAGCGTACGGTTTTCTTCAAAACCGGATGAGTAAACCGGCGCTCGACCTGGACGACCACGGTTTTGTCGTTCTTATCGGAGACCACAACTCCTTGAAGAATACGTTTTGGCATATCGGCGCCTCTATTTGCTCGTCTGTGCGGCGGCGCGTTGCTTTTCGCGCTCGATCGTATGAACTCTTGCTATGGTCCGGCGAACCTCGCGAACACGAGCCGTGTTGGCGAGCTGGCCGGTTGCCTGCTGGAAGCGCAGATTAAACTGCTCCCGTTTTAGCTTTATCAGCTCGTCACGAAGCTGGTCAGGCGTCAGATCTCGAATTTCGCTCAGCTTCATCGCCTTACGCCTTTCCTGCCGGTGCCACTTCACCAAAG
>CAZMAC010000381.1:0-3670 GCA_964564085.1 uncultured Hyphomicrobiaceae bacterium | reverse complement strand
GGCGTGACGCTCACACCGTGCCGCTCAGCATCGACTACCGGCTCCGCTCCGTTCATATCGATCCGCACATGCGTGCGGTCCGCCGGGTCGAATTGCCATAGCTTCACGAAAATCACGCAACCCGGCTCCGAACCCGGCCTATGGCGCGATTGCGGCGGGTTGCGAATGTATGAGCCCACGGGAAAGTCGCCATGCTCATCCTGAAAGACGCCCTCAAGGACGATGAACTCCTCCCCGCCATCATGGACATGCGGCGAGAAATGACTCCCCGGATCGTAGCGGACGATGCTCGTGGCGCGCGCAACCTCATCGCCGATCCGGTCAAGCGGGCGGCGGCTTACGCCCGGCATTGGCGAATCGCGCCAGGGGATTTCGTCCGCATGGAGCAAAACGCGCCGGTCAAAATCCGCGTTGATTTTCATAAGTGCCTCCTTCGATGTGTCACTCAAGCCGGACAGCCAACCTTCTTTAGCTCTGCCAGCTCAGCTTCCAACTCCGCAAGCCGGCGCTTGAGCGGCAGAACAGCGGTGTCGACCTCTTCAGCGGTGAAGCGCGGCGTGATGTACTGGGGGCAGTTCCAGTCAAACGCCTCAATCGTGATCGCCATCCCGCGCTCAATACGCGCCTTGGTGCCCGAAAGGGTCAGCTTTTCCAGCGTTTTCGTGTCGTCCCGATCAATCAGCTTCACGCGGCCGAGCAGTTTCAGACGCGTGCGGTTGGGATAATCCATGAAAAACAGCGACACACGATCGTCCTTCATCAGATTTCCAACACTGACATACTGACGATTACCGGAATAGTCTGCAAAGCCGATTGTTTTATCGTCAAGCACACGGACAAAACCTTTCGCTCCGCCGCGATGCTGCACATAAGGCCAGCCGGTCTCGCTGACGGTTGCCATGTAAAAGCTGTCCCGCTCGGCGATGAAGCCGGCCTCTCGCGGGGTTAAGCGATGGTTGAAATCAGCCTCACGGTCTTCGAGGCGTGCGTAACTTTTCCGGCTGCCCACCGCCTCCTGCATGGCTTTCACCGTGTCAGTAAAGGCAATTTCCGCAAATTTGTGGCCCATGATCGTCGTTCTATTTCCGTTTATGCGCACATCGCTTGCTACATAGTTTCTCGGTGCATCAAATCTGGCATCAATCAGATATTGAAAGAATACCTACTTTTTGGAATTAATAATTCCGATTAGAGGAATAATTCATGGACCGCTTTCATCAGATGGAAGTGTTTGTGGCCGCGGCGGAGGCGGGCAGCTTTGCGGGCGCGGGCAAACGGCTGGGGATCTCACCGCCAGCCGTTACGCGGGCCATCTCGTCTCTTGAGCAGCGGCTGGGCGGGCGTCTTTTCAATCGCACAACCCGAAGCCTGAGCCTGACCGAAGCCGGGTTGCGCTTCCTGGAGAGCGGAAGACGTCTCCTGACGGAAATCGACGAAGCGGAAAAAGACGTGGTCGGCGAGGCGCTGGTGCCGCAAGGACATCTTCGCATTACAGCCTCTGTGACGTTCGGGCGGATTGCTCTTGCGCCCATTTTAAGTGGCTTTCTCCGAGAGTATCCACGCATCGACGCTTCGCTCATGCTGGTCGACCGGATCGTCAATCTTGTTGAGGAAGGTATCGACGCAGGCATTCGTATCGGCAGACTGCCGGACTCAAGCCTGGTCGCAAGGCGTGTCGGCAAGGTGCGCCGGATATTGGTGGCCAGTCCTGACTATCTTGCCCGTCAAGGCGTGCCGGACCATCCATCGGACCTGGCGGATCATCGTTTTATCGGCTTTACCGGACTTCCGCCGAATAATGAGTGGCATTTTGAAGATGAAGGCAAAAAAGCCCAGGTGAGTCTGAGGCCGCGAATGGAGGTGAACGACGCCGCCACGGCAATCGCGGCCGCGCAGGCGGGAGACGGGATCACGAATGTCTTCTGTTATATGGTGAGTGAGCAGATCAAATCCGGTCAGCTTATGCCCGTTCTTGAGCGCTATTGGCCCGAGGCGACGCCTGTGCAGCTCGTCTATCCGCAGACCCAGCTGCTGGCCGCCAAGGTGCGGGCCTTCATCGACTATGCCGCGCCACCGCTCAGCACGACGCTGGGCCGATTTGACGACCACAGCTGCTAAGCGCCGTGGCGGGGCCTATCGGCGGGCAAGCCAATCGCCGTCACATGGCCGATATCCAGCATGGTCAGAAATTCAGTGTCCTACCGCTAAAGGATGAAACAGCGCATCGCATAGATTATTCTAAACGAGAAATAGATGCTGAGACTGATAGAGGCAACATAGAGAATTCAGGATAAATATACCCTAATATGCCTATTAGTATCCGAAATACTCTATAGCAAAACCAAGTTTAGCCTCTATAATTGATATTTCTTTTCGTGAAAAAAATCTCTTGTATCTACCAAAAGAAGAGGAATTGAAAATTATAGAATTGTTGAACCCATCTTCACGCAATTCGATTATGGAGCACACTTTTGCCATTTCTGCGTTAAAATTTTTTGTTATATCTTCTAATCTTATTCGAATAATTTTGGTCCCAAATTTACTGTTCTCAATATCTATCAGAGATCTGTAATATCTCTGCAAAAGTTGTAAGCTTATTTCAAGATCGCTAGCGGCCCAAGCTTGATCGAGGTAACTCGACAAAACGTCTCGCGGATCTCTAACTATATGAATTATCGAGCAGGACGGAAAAAGCTCAGTCAGGAATTCAGCGCATACAACATTCTTAGGTGTATCATCGCACCATCGAATCGCGCGGTTCATTTCCATTGGCAATTTATACAAGTTCCGTAAAAACTCTCTCGAGTAATTAAGAAGTTCGTTTCGGCAAAATGTAGAAGGAATATAAAACGGCTTCAACAAACCTTCGGTGTCAAAGAGTCCATCATTAATAGTATCGGAAATGATCTTTTCTAGAAAGCGCTTTACGCAACCATCATAGTGCTGATACCCGAATCCTTGTCCAACGGCATGTAGGGAAAAATCGAAAAAAGGAAACGTTCTGCAAAATGTTTCGCGTGTCCCCTGTCCTTTACCAAGTGCCCAGGATGCAAAATCGTAACAATCAAAAAGTCTCTTTGCAGCTTTCGATTTAAAACCGGACTTCCGCAAAACATTCGACCAATATACAAAATTTTCAATCGTGCGGTGATTGGACTTAAAATCAAAACCTGCTGAAAGTTCATTTACGACGGAGATCAATCCAAAACGCTCAACTATTAGTTTGTTTTCCAGAGTTGGTAATACAACATCTGCATGTGAATTCAACAATCGCCCCATGACCGTAGTTCCTGAGCGTCCCGTGCCACCGATAAATATTGGCCGATCAGTATTCATAAAAAAATCTCATCCAAAAATATGAAAGAAAAGAAATAATCAATTGGTAGGTTCTGAATATATTTTGATGATTTGATTGCTTCGAAATACAATAGCTCGCTGATCTAGTCCTTCAGACCACAATAAGTGGCAATGACCGCGTCGTATACTGGATTCCAGCTTGCAAGTGATAAAAGCAATCATCCAGAATTCGATCGCTGTATTACCATTCGGACCGCATGGCGCGTCATGGCGCTATCATAAAGTATCAGTCTCTTACAGTCTTCTATAGACAGGCTTAATTAGACCGATTCAACTAACTGGACACCTCCAATAACCGTCTTTTACACGACGC
>CAZMAC010000380.1:0-3679 GCA_964564085.1 uncultured Hyphomicrobiaceae bacterium | reverse complement strand
AAAACGAGGTTTGCCGCAAATGGGTATCAAATGTCAAATTCGCTCCACTAGGGCGGGCGGCAATCCATAGTACGGTGAACTCTGAGCTTGCGTATGGATTGCTTCGTCGGGTTCGCCTCCTTGCAATGACGTCAGTTATTTGTCGCCCCGGAAGCCCGATGGGCTGTCCGGGGCCCACTTTGGTCGCAACAAACGCTATGCCGAGCGGATTGTAGAGTCGATCCCGGATATGCCTCACGGCTTTCCGGACGACATACAGATCTCGTCATTGCTGGCCTCGGTACGACGCGTGGCAATTCACAGGGCGGCAGGCTCTACATATGTGTGGATTGCTCCGGCAGCTACACCACCAAGTGACGATAGACGAGCTGTTTCCGTCAGACAAGCGCTTTACCTTAACCCGTTGCGGCAAGCTTTTCCGTCGTAGGCTGAACAGTTGCGGCGTAGTCTTCCATGAGCGTTTTGGTGATTTCGCCCACATTGAAACGATAGTCCGCAATTTCTGACACGGGTGTGACTTCGGCCGCGCTGCCAGTCAGAAAGCACTGCTCGAAATTCCCCATCTCTTTAGGCAGGATTGTGCGCTCAATAACTGTTAGGCCGTGCTTTTTCGCTAGGCCAATAACGGTTCGGCGCGTGATGCCATCAAGGAAACAGTCAGGCGTTGGCGTATGCAGCTCTTCGCCTTTTACGAAAAAGATATTTGCGCCCGTCGACTCAGCGACCTGTCCGCGCCAGTCAAGCATGAGCGCATCCGCATAGCCGTTACGCTCTGCTTTGTGTTTTTCGATCGTGCAGATCATGTAAAGCCCGGTGGCTTTTGATTTCGACGGCGCGGTGCGGGGATCGGGCCGGCGATAATCTGCAAGACAGAGCCGGATGCCTTTCAGGCGCTGTTCCATGTCAAAATAGGTGCCCCAATACCAGGATGCGATCGAAAGATGGATCGTATTTTTTTGTGCCGAGACGGCCATCTGCTCAGAGCCGCGCCAGGCAATCGGGCGCACATAGCCGTCCGTGATGCCATTGGCGCTTACGGCGTCCCGGCAGGCCTGATCAATTTCGGCAACACTGTAAGGTATTTCAAAATCCAGCATCTTTGCCGAATGATGCAGCCGCTCGGAATGTTCGGTGAGCTTGAAGATTTCGCCACCATAAACACGCTCGCCCTCGAAAACGGCGCTGGCATAGTGCAGTCCATGACTGAGCACATGAAGCTTGGCGTCGCGCCATGGAAGCATTTCGCCGTTAAACCAAATATATCCGTCCCTTTGGTCGTAAGGTTCACCTGCCATAATTTCCTCCAGCATCGGGCGTAATCGTCAGGAAACGGTCCGGGGGCAAACACCCGATGGATCTTAAAACGATATGCCTGGTAAATTTTTTGCAGTGGGTTTCGTAAAAAATTTCTCTGAGCGTCAGGTTAGACTTGCTCCGGCTAACAAACAAGCCCAAATATGTCAACATGACTGACGTAATTCCCGAGGCGTGCAAGCGCGTTGAAATCAAGGCGCTTGCAAAGGCTCCTGACAAAGCTGGAGCCGATGCGGAACCAGATCCTGCTGATTTGTACTGGTATGTCGAGGCTTTGTTCTTTGCTTATCGCGATTTTATCACTGACCCTGACCGCATTTTGAGCGAAATCGGGTTTGGCCGCGCGCATCACCGCATCCTGCATTTTGTCCACCGTTATCCGGGGATGCGTGTCGCTGACCTCCTGGAGATTTTGCAGATCACAAAACAAAGCCTGGCGCGCGTGCTTCGTGAATTGATAAAAGAGGGCTATGTCATTCAGCAGGCTGGGAAAGCGGACAAACGCGAGCGATTGCTTTATGTTACGCAGGAAGGCGCGATGCTGGCGAAGCGGCTGGCGAAATCGCAGCTTGAAAGAATAGAAGACGCTCTGGCCGCAATCGGAACGGATGGGCATCTGGCTGTGAAGCATTTTCTGACAGCCATGATGTCCGGGGCAAACCGGTTGCCCCCGGTCCCGGAGGAGACAGATCTTATGGGTCGGGGCGAGACGGCGATGGATAAGAAATGAGCGACGCAGCAGGCACGGCATCGTCTGTTGAAGACAATGCATCGCACATTCTGGTCGTCGATGATGACCAGCGCATCCGTGATTTGATCGCGCGGTTCCTCATGGAGAACGGTTACCGGGTGAGCACCGCGGAAGACGCCAGCGTCGCGCGGGCAAGTATGCGCGGGCTGAGTTTCGATCTCATCATTCTCGATATTATGATGCCGGGCGAAACGGGACTTTCCTTGGCGCAGGATTTGCGCAGTCATTCCCAAGTGCCGATCTTGATGCTGACCGCGCGCACGGAGCCAGAAGACCGGATCGCCGGTCTTGAAATCGGAGCCGACGACTATCTTGCAAAGCCTTTTGATCCGCGCGAATTGCTCCTGAGAATAAAGAATATTTTGAGCCGACGTGTCGAAGTTGAGGACGGTCCGGAGGAAATCAGCTTCGGGCCTTTCACTTTTCACCCCGTTCGCGGCGAGTTGCGCCAGGATAAGGAGACAATCAAACTGACCGAAATCGAGCGTAATCTCTTGCGCTATTTCGCCCTTCATCCCGGCATTGCCGTCGATCGCGAGGAGCTTGCACGATTGTCCGGTCACGACAGCGAAAGGGCTGTCGATGTCCAGATCAACAGGCTCAGGCGCAAGATCGAGACCGATCCGGCAAACCCGGCTTATCTGCAGACCGTGCGCGGGCATGGCTACATTTTCTATGTCGATTAATGGCTTCTGTTTCTGACCATCAACGGACGGCCGGTCCGTTTCGCCCTCCCGAAAAGTTGAAAAACTTTTTTGGCAAGCTTGTGCGGTCGGGATCGAACTTTCTGCCGAAAGGCCTTTATGCACGGGCTCTGATTATCATCATAGCGCCTGTCGTGCTTTTACAGTCCGTACTCGTCTTTGTTTTCATGGAGCGTCATTGGGAGTTCGTGACCCGCAGGCTTTCCAACGCTACCGTGCAAGATATCTCCATGCTGGTTTCGCTTTATGAAAGTAAGCCCCGTGCAGGAGCTTACATCGAATTGACCGATAT
Organism: uncultured Hyphomicrobiaceae bacterium; assembly: GCA_964564085.1. Classification (GTDB taxonomy): domain Bacteria; phylum Pseudomonadota; class Alphaproteobacteria; order Rhizobiales; family Rhodomicrobiaceae; genus JAHQVI01. Next base: position 618 of record CAZMAC010000380.1, on the reverse strand, counting down.
GGCGCGTCAGCAGCTCGGACTTGTGGTTCAGATTACGCCCGACGCGACCCTGCCGCCACCCAAGGAAAGACCGTTTTTCGGTTTTCTGGACCGAACTTTGGCGAAGAATATTCGGGCAAAGATCGGGCGGCCATTCTGGATCGATACGGTCGGTGCGTCTGATTTTGTCGACATACGCATTCAGCTCGATCAGGCGGTTATGAAAGTCCTGGCACGGCGCAGCCATACCTACGCGTCGAATACGCATATCTTCCTGATGTGGATGGTAACGACGTCACTTATTCTCCTAACGGTCGCCATTCTTTTCTTAAGAAATCAGATCCGCCCGATCCTGGCCTTGGCCGAGGCAGCCGATTGTTTTGGCCGCGGCCAGTCTGTACCGATGGATTTTCGTGTTAGAGGCGCACGTGAAGTCCGTCAGGCCGCGATTGCGTTTTTGGAAATGCGCGACCGGATCGAGCGCCATGTCGAGCAGCGCACGACAATGCTTGCCGGAGTAAGCCACGACCTGCGCACCGTTTTGACGCGTTTCCGGCTCCAGCTTGCCATGCTCGGCAATTCTCCTGAAGTCAACGAGCTGGTCTCCGATGTCGATGAAATGCAGCAGATGCTCGAAGA
>CAZMAC010000379.1:0-3686 GCA_964564085.1 uncultured Hyphomicrobiaceae bacterium | reverse complement strand
TTACCACTGCTTCGCAAGCGGCGAGCATGGCGATATTTTCACCTTTCTGATGAAGGCGGAGGGGCTGTCCTTCCCCGAGGCGGTCGAACGGCTTGCGCGTGAGGCGGGCGTCGACATGCCCAAGCCCAGCCCGCAGGCGGAGGCCCGCGAGGCACAATCTGTGAGTTTGCGCAAAATCACCGAGGCCTCCTGCGAATATTTTCAGAAAGCGTTGGGCGGACCTGAAGGACGCGACGCCCGCGCCTATCTGGAACGGCGCGGCCTCAGCGAGGCCGACATCGAAACCTTCCGCCTCGGCTATGCGCCGCCCGGCCGTCATCAATTGAAAGAACATCTCGCGGCAAAAGGCTTCAGTCCCGAGGATATGGCCGCATCGGGGATGCTGATTGCAGGCGATGACATCCCCGTCAGTTATGACCGCTTTCGCAACCGGCTGATCTTCCCGATTGCTAATCTGCGCGGCGAGGTCATCGCTTTCGGCGGACGCGCGCTCGGGGAAGACCAGCAGCCGAAATATCTCAATTCCCCCGAGACGCCGCTCTTTCACAAGGGCTCGGTGCTCTTCAATGCGGCGACGGCGCGTAAAGCCGCCCATGAGCAAGGCCGCATCATTGTCGCCGAAGGCTATATGGACGTCATCGCCTTTGCGCGGGCCGGCCTTCCAAATGCCGTTGCGCCGCTCGGAACCGCCCTTACGCCGGAGCAGCTGAAACTGCTATGGCGCATGGCAGATGAACCGCTGCTTTGCTTCGACGGCGACAGCGCTGGCGTGAAAGCCGCTCATCGCGCTGTGGAAACTGCCTTGTCCCTACTTACCCCCGGCAAGAGCCTTGCGTTCGTGTTTCTGCCGGAGGGGCTCGATCCCGACGATCTGCTGCGCGAACATGGGGCACAAGCGCTCGAAGATGTCCTGCGCCGGGCACGCCCGCTCGTTGAGGTGTTATGGCTGAAAGAATTCGGCGCCGGTGAATGGACGACGCCCGAACAGCGCGCGCAGTTCGAGACCCGCCTCGATGCGCTGGTTCAAAGCATCACGGACCGCACCGTACGGCAATATTATGAAAGAGATATACGCCAGCGCCTGCGTAAAGCCTTTGGCGGTTATGGGTCACCACCGGCATCTGCCAACCGGCGTGGTCCGCAAGGTTCCTATCGCAACGGATATGGAGCTCAACAAAAGGCCAAGTTTAATTCAAGGCTATCTGGCGGTTTTACGGGATCGAAAAGCGGAGCCTTCCCCCCGGACCGCGAGCCAGGGCCATCGGAAAGTCTGATCAATAGCTCCATGATCCGCATCTCCCGATCGGATTTGCCAAGGCGTGAGGTTCTGATCATAACCACGCTGCTCAATCATCCCTGGCTGCTTGACGAGGTGGCCGAAGAAGCCGCAGCCCTGCAATTTGAAGCAGATGTGCTCAAAAGGCTTCGCGATGGAATTTTAACGATCTACAGCCACCGGAATACTCTTGACAAGATGACCCTTCACCATCAATTGGAAAAATTGGGTTATTCTGGTCTTTTAACCCAAATCGAGCACGCCATTACGCATAACAGCGATCGGAACACGCAGCCGGACGCGTCTCAAGACGATGTCTTACTCGGCTGGCGTCATAGATTGGCGTTGAATCGCAAGTCGGTTGAATTGAAACGAGAGCTGGAATCGGCTGAACGGGCATTCGCGATTGATCAATCGGAAGAAAATTTTCTTAAATTGCAGGACCTTTATAAACAGGCCTGGAGCGCGGATGGCACGGAAGTTCCAGCTGAGGGAAAATAACTGCACCGTTAAAATACGGTATTCAAAAGTAGAGCATGACTTCAAAAAGTTTTAACCCTGGCAGACTAGCCATCAATTCGAGGCGATTTTAGTGATTCGCTCCTTTAAGCAATCTTTCTGGAGCGTTGATACCGGCCGCGCGGGAGTTGGACCTAAGAGTCTTGCGCAAGGGAAAAACTTTGATTGGTTTGAGGCGGATAACTATATCCCCTTTGTTAAGAACGATTAAGCATAGTCGTACCGGTTCGCACTCCCAGCCGAGAGGTGGACTCGGAACGGACGGAAACGAGCTGGAAGCCTCCACCATACAGGCGACCTCTGGAGTTGAGCATGGCACAGACAGCAAAGCGCGAAGAGGAAGAAACCGCACCGGCTGAATCGTCTGACAGCCCTGTTTTGGATCTGTCCGATCAGGCGGTCAAAAAGATGATCAAAGTCGCCAAAGTGCGCGGCTACATCACCTATGACGAGCTAAACGAAGTTTTGCCCTCAAACGAGGTGTCTTCCGAACAGATCGAAGACATTATGTCGATGATGTCCGACATGGGCATCAACGTCATCGACACCGACGAGATCGAAGAAGCCGACGGCGCGGCGCTCGATAGCGGCGGCGACGACGACGACAATAACATGACCGCGGCTGTGCCTGTCGCCAAGCCCGAAAAGACCACCGAAATCAGCACCGACCGCACGGATGACCCTGTGCGCATGTATCTGCGTGAAATGGGCTCGGTCGAGCTGCTCTCACGTGAGGGTGAAATCGCGATCGCGAAGCGGATCGAGGCCGGACGCGAGGCGATGATCGCCGGTCTTTGCGAGAGCCCGCTGACCTTTCAGGCCATCATCATCTGGCGCGACGAACTGAACGAAGGCAAAATTCTCCTCCGCGACATCATCGATCTCGAAGCGACCTATTCCGGCCCCTTTGCAAGCCAGCCGGAAGCCGCGCCGGCTGCCCATCTGAACGGCGCGAACGGTGCGCAGCCCGCCCAGGCCGCGCCGGAAAAGGATGAAGAAGAAAAAGGCGAAAGCGAAGAGGGAGCGGAGGAGTCCAGCGAGGACGATCTCGACGAGGACGAATTCGAAAATGCCCTGTCGCTCGCCGCAATGGAGGCCGAGCTTAAGCCGAAAGTGCTTGAGACCTTCGATGCGATCGCTGGAAATTACAAAAAGCTCCGCAAATTGCAGGATGAGCTTGTCGAGCGAAAGCTCGCCGACGATGCGCTGACGCCTGCGCAGGAAAAACGCTATAAAAAGCTGAAAGTCGAAATCATCGGCGATGTGAAGAGCCTGTCGCTCAACTCGAACCGGATCGAGGCGCTCGTCGAACAGCTTTACGACATCAATAAACGTCTGATGGGCTTTGAGGGCCGTCTTCTGCGGCTTTCGGAAAGCTTTGGCGTCAAGCGCGACGAATTCATCAAAGAATATCAGAACAGTGAACTCGACCCGAATTGGGCCGACCGCGTGCGCGGCCTCAAGGGGAAAGGCTGGAAGAACTTCATCGGCAATGAGCGTGACCGGGTCGAGGATATTCGCGGTGAAATCCAAGGGCTTGCATCGGAAACCGGTCTTGAAATTTCCGAATATCGCCGCATTGTCAAGATCGTCCAGAAGGGCGAGCGGGAAGCCCGCGAGGCCAAGCGTGAGATGGTCGAGGCCAATCTCCGGCTGGTGATCTCGATCGCCAAGAAATACACCAATCGCGGCCTGCAGTTCTTGGACCTGATCCAGGAGGGCAATATCGGCCTGATGAAAGCGGTCGATAAGTTCGAGTATCGCCGCGGCTACAAATTCTCCACCTACGCCACCTGGTGGATCCGCCAGGCGATCACCCGGTCCATCGCCGACCAGGCGAGGACCATCCGCATCCCGGTCCACATGATCGAGACGCTCAACAAGGTGATGC
>CAZMAC010000378.1:0-3692 GCA_964564085.1 uncultured Hyphomicrobiaceae bacterium | reverse complement strand
GTCTTCATAAAGCTTTGATTGCTCTGCCATTTTACGAGTCGGTTCCAAATTAAAGGCGCGGCGCTTAATCCATACGCAGCCACGGCGAACAAGACGCATAAAAAGTTGTGCCGCCTTTCATTCACCACAGCGTTTCCTAGCGCTCAATCGTACCCGTCCGCCGGATCTTCTTTTGTAATAGCATTACACCGTAGACGAGAGCTTCGGCGCTCGGCGGACAGCCGGGAACGTAAATATCCACGGGCAAGACGCGGTCGCAACCTCTTACCACGGAATAGGAATAATGATAATAACCGCCGCCATTGGCGCAGGAGCCCATTGAGATAACATAGCGAGGGTCGGGCATCTGGTCGTAAACCTTTCGGATCGCCGGCGCCATCTTATTGCAGAGCGTACCGGCGACAATAATCACATCCGACTGGCGTGGTGAGGCGCGCGGGGCAAATCCGAAGCGCTCCAGATCATAGCGCGGCATTGAGGCCTGCATCATCTCCACAGCGCAACAGGCCAGACCGAATGTCATCCACATAAGCGAACCCGTGCGCGCCCATTGGATCAGGTCATTGGTCGAGGTCACGAGAAAGCCGCGATCCGCCAGCTCGTTGGAAACGTCGGTGAAAAACGGGTCCTTCCGCTCACCTCCAGGCGATAACGGCCGACCGGACGGGTCGCGCAAAATGGCACCGTCTTTTGGATCAGCGATCAATCCCATTCAAGTGCTCCTTTGCGCCATTCATAAATAAAACCGATCGTTAAGATGCCGAGAAACACCATCATCGACCAGAAGCCAAACAGCCCGGCCTCTTTAAAAGAGATAGCCCAGGGAAAGAGAAAGGCGACTTCGAGATCGAAAATAATGAAAAGAATCGAAACCAAGTAGAAGCGCACGTCGAATTTCATGCGTGCATCGTCAAAAGCAGGAAAACCGCATTCATAGGCCGAAAGCTTTTCAGGGTCTGGGTTGCTCGGCGCTAGCAGGAAAGGCGCGATAAGAAGTGCGAAGCCGAGAAAAAACGCGATACCAAAAAAGATGACCAAAGGCAGATAGTCAACCAGAAGAATATTCATTTGTCCCCGCATTGAGACGAATGCTGCCCCTCTAGGCTAACATGCGCTCGGCGTATCTGATTTCGGAAACGGCTTAACTGACACCTACGCCATGCGCAAGCACGACTTGCATATTTCCATCGTCAACAACATAAAGATATCCGCAGGATTATCAAATGCGCCATAAAGCCCGAACATCACCGGAATTGGCTAAGGAGACGTGAAGGCCCTTGAGTATTGCAGCCGTCGCGTCGATGAGCGCGGTGTTGCTATCGGCTATGCCGCCATCCGGCAGGTAAAAATTATTCTCAAACCCCACACGCACGTGCCCCCCCAAAAGTGCCGCAAGGGCCGCACAGCGAGGCTCGTTCGGACCAAACGCGCACACCATCCAATCGCGAAAGGGGAGTTTCTCAGTGCCAAGGAAACTGAGCAAATCGACCGGATTGCTCTTCTGTCCCTCGGAATAACGCCCTAAAACGTATAGAACTGAAGTCTTTAAACCATCGATCGTGCCGTCTTTGGCCCAGCTAACCAGCCGGTTCAGGTCGTCGTGATCGTAGAGAATGATTTGCGGTGCGATCGATTCCTTGATCATCCAGGCGAGGAAATTGGCGAATTCGCCTTTATCAGCATCGGTCGGCGCGATCTCGCTTAGAGCGAGCGAAACGGCCTCAGGCCGGACTTCTCGAACCGCGGCAATCTGCACATCCTGGCTGAAAATACCTCCCGCTTCTGTGGTCATTTGCAGGACCATGTCCTGGCCGACAACCCGGCGTAACTCGGTAAAAATTTCCTTATAAATTCCGGCATCAAGACTGTGCTGACTGTGCTCGTCGCGGACATGAAGATGCAGCACGCTTGCCCCTGCATCGCGCCAAGCTGCGGCTTCGCGAAGAATTTCGTCTTTCGTAAGCGGAATGGCCGCGTGGTCGGACTTGCCGCGGCGACTCCCATTGGGAGCGATGGCCAGAATGACCTTGTGCCGTTCCTCCATCTCATTTGTATTATTCATAATTCAAATGCCTTTTTTCTATGTTTACGCGGCACCCCTTGCATTGCAACCTGTAATCGAAGCGTTTAACCTTTTATAGGCTATCCTGAAGACGCTTAAAAAACCTGCGAAGAAACCAATTCTGGCATGACATTTGACTGACTCATTAGAAAACCATGTCCTGGCACAAAGGTGTTACGGTCCGTGTGTCAGATACCAAGCATTATTAAAGGCTTATCATGACTCGCGTTTTTCATAGGCAGCTTGTTTCGGTTCCGCCCGTCGCTATTTCGGCAAGCGGCGTCACGGTCACAGATCAGGATGGAAAGACCTACATTGACGCTTCAGGCGGCGCGGCTGTCACCTGCCTCGGCCATAATCATCCCGATGTGCTGGCCGCAATGAAAGCGCAGATGGACAAAGTTGCCTACACGCATACGGCTTTTTTCACCACCGAAGCCTGCGAGGCGCTGGCTGATGATCTGGTTGAATATGCGCCCGACGGTATCAGCCATGTCTATTTCGTCAGCGGCGGATCGGAAGCGATGGAAGCCGCACTGAAAATGGCGCGGCAATATTTCGTGGAGCTTGGGGAGGCCCAGCGGCGCTACTTCATTGCCCGCAAGCAGAGCTATCACGGCAACACTCTGGGCGCGCTGGCCGTCGGCGGTAATGAATGGCGGCGCAAACAGTTTGCTCCGCTTCTTATGAATACGCACCACGTCTCGCCTTGCTATGAATATCGTGACCGTGATCCGGGCGAGACACCCGAGGCCTATGGCGCGCGTCTGGCCGAAGAACTGGAAACGAAGATCGCGGAACTCGGCGCAGAAAACGTGATTGCTTTTGTGGCCGAAACCGTTGTTGGGGCGACCGCTGGCGCGTTGACGCCCGTTCCAGGCTATTTCAAGCACATCCGCGAGATCTGCAACCGCCATAGCATCTTGCTGATGCTCGACGAAGTGATGTGCGGTATGGGCCGGACCGGCACTTTGCACGCCTGCGAGCAGGAAGGGATTGCGCCCGATATCATGGCCATCGCCAAGGGGCTTGGCGGCGGATTTGTCGCTATCGGCGCCACGCTGGTTTCGCAGAAGGTGATGGATGCGTTCACGCAAGGCTCGAAAATGTTTCAGCATGGCCATACCTATATTGGCCACCCGGTCGCCTGCGCCGCTGCGCTTGAAGTTCAGCGCGTTATCCGGCGCGACAAACTGCTCGAGAATGTAAAGAGCCTGGGCCTGAGGCTGACCGCGCATTTGCAGGAACGCTTTGGCAATCACCACCATGTCGGCGATATTCGCGGGCGCGGTTTCTTTCAAGCCATTGAGCTGGTTGCCGATCGCAGCTCAAAGGAGCCATTCGATCCGACCAAGAAGCTTGCCGCCAAGGTCAAGTCAGAGGCGATGTCACGCGGGCTCATGGTTTATCCAATGAGCGGCACGATTGACGGCGTGCGCGGTGATCATGTGCTGCTCGCGCCTCCCTTTATTTGCGATGAAGCGGTGCTCGGCACCATTGTGGAACGCCTCGGCGAGACAGTCGATGCCGCCATCGCCAAAGCGTGAAGTTCAGTTACCCTCAATGGGCGAAGAGCAATTTAATCGGTTGCTGCGGACGTTTTTGGTGTGAGCTTTAGAAGGCGTCCGCT
>CAZMAC010000377.1:0-3700 GCA_964564085.1 uncultured Hyphomicrobiaceae bacterium | reverse complement strand
ACACTGCCCGGCCGTTCCAACGGAGGTTGTTGGCACAACGGGAGCCGGCGATGCTTTTGCTTCGACATTCGTTGCCCTGACCGGCTTCGACTGGCCCTTCGAGCATGTCCTGAAGGCGGCGACAATCAATTCGGCCTCGGTCGTTCGTCACGCCGATACGCAAAGCGGGCTGATGAAGCTGGCCGATCTGGAAGAAAAAGCCGTTCGGGATGAGGGCTTGCGCGTGCGTGAATGGGTTATCTGAGCCGTAGCATCGGACCGAAAAGTGCGAAGCGGTTTTCGGATAAATCTGATGCTCAGATAAATAGATAAGCGGCGCAGCGATACCGAAAAAAAAAGCGCCCATCTGAACACAAAGAAACCGGCCGCAAAGGGCCGGTTTCGGTCTCCTGTCAATCTTTCAAGGATTGAACAACGCTGAGATTACGCGCAAAGACTTGGTGGATGCAGATATTGTAAATACTTGTTAAATACCGGCTCCACATAAGGTTTCTGGAGACTCAACCCTACGCCCACATGATGCTGTTGAAGACGCTCGTTCAATTCTTTGAGCACAGTTTTCAGCATCGATTTTCGCTCCATTACATGTTGTGCCGCTTAAGAAGTCCTTTCATTTGAAGAGGGTTCGCCGCGGCGATGATGGAAGCCTTACACTTCCAGCCTATGCGCGCACATCGGCGTCTTTGCACACATGCGAAAATAGCCGGTACCGACTGATCCTCGGTCCAGCTTCGCTTTTCGTCATGCTGCATCGATTGCCCCCGTGCCGCACATCCAGGGCGCTACATTGCGCCTGGATCTCTGGTTCATTGGCTGGCGCTTTTCGACTGCCCAGCACAACGCGCGTCCAATCAGACGCGGACAGTTGCGCTAACTTTCTGAAATAGATCAACTTGACGACGTCTAATCGGTTCGGATTAAACGCCGGTTGATCTAATACGCGAAAGCGATCGCCAATGAGCCAATGTCAGTCTAGCTCGATTCGGATTTTCTGTGGAGAACAGTTAATGAATCGTTAATTCGGAAGAGATGGGCCATAAAACTGCCGGACCTTACTTTGGCTCCGCAATGAGTTCTAGGAATCAATAGAGCCTGCAAGACGGGCGCTTGCAGGCTCAATCTGATTGTTTTCATTATCTAAATCAGGCCGGGTGGGCTTCGGCGACGTCCGCCGCTTTCTTGACCGCCTTTTGGACTTTTTCGAAAGCCCGCACCTCGATCTGCCGGATGCGCTCGCGGCTGACACCGAACTCGGTTGAAAGCTCCTCAAGCGTTAAGGGGTCCTCGGCCAAACGCCGCGCCTCGAAAATCCGCTTTTCGCGATCGGTCAGACCGTCCATTGCTTCCATAAGATAGCCGCGCCGGTTGTCCAATTCTTCGCGGTCGGCAAGGGCGGATTCCTGGTCGATCTCGTCATCGACAAGCCAATCCTGCCATTCGCCGCCATCGGCATCCACGCGCAAGGGCGCATTCAGGGAACTATCGCCTGAAAGACGCCGGTTCATCGAGATAACGTCTTCTTCCGGCACATCCAGCTTGGTTGCGATCGTCTTCACCTGATCGGGGTGCAGATCGCCGTCCTCCAGGGCCTGAAGCTGTCCCTTGAGCTTGCGGAGATTGAAGAACAGCTTCTTCTGCGCCGCTGTCGTGCCCATTTTTACAAGGCTCCAGGACCGCAGAATATATTCCTGGATCGCGGCCTTGATCCACCACATCGCATATGTGGCCAGGCGGAAGCCCTTCTCGGGGTCAAAGCGTTTAACGGCCTGCATAAGACCGACATTGCCTTCGGAAATGACTTCACCGATCGGCAGGCCGTAGCCGCGATAGCCCATCGCGATACGCGCGACAAGACGAAGATGCGAGGTCACGAGCTGTTGCGCCGCCTCGGTGTCTTCGTGCTCCTGCCATCGCTTTGCGAGCATATATTCTTCCTGAGGCTCCAGCATCGGGAAACGCCGAATCTCTTCAAGATAGCGGGACAGGCCGCCGCTCGCTGCAACTGAGGGTAATGAAGCCATGGGCTTTTCCTTTATCTGCGCTTCATGCCACACTGCCATTCTTCAGATGAATGGCTGCTTATAACCATAAGTTCCGTAAAAACACCGTCACCGGCAAAGCAAAGATCTGTGAACTTCAATTCATTTGATTATTTAAGTGCCTCCACCAGGCCGCACATGTCCGGGGGAAGCTCTGACCAAAACTGTAAATATTTATCGCTTGTCGGGTGGGTGAATCCAAGAGAGGCAGCGTGTAAAGCTTGCCTGTTCATTAACAGTATCGCAGATTGTGCCTCATTTGGCAATGTGCGCGCTTTCGTTTGAAAACCACTTCCGTAAAGGGCATCGCCGATGACCGGATGTCCAATATGCGACAAATGAACGCGAATTTGATGCGTCCGTCCCGTTTTCAAAGTGCATCGAACCAAACTTGCAATCGTCTTTGCCTGCTCGCTTTTTCCGTGTCTTAGAGGTTTTTCCAATTTATACGCCGTAATCGCGTGTTTCCCGTCGTTTTTCCTGACCGCCATTTTGAGCCTGTTGGTCGGATGACGGCCAATATTCGTCTCGATCAGCCCCGCACGAGGCTTGGGTTCACCCCAGACAAGGGCGAGATACTCCCGGCAGAGCTTGCCTTTACGGCCGTGATCGGCAAATTGCGCGGCCAGCCCCTGATGAGCGGCGTCGGTTTTCGCCACGACCATGATACCGCTGGTATCCTTATCCAGACGGTGAACGATGCCGGGACGTTTGACGCCGCCAATGCCCGACAGGCTGTCCCCGCAATGAGCGATCAGCGCGTTGACAAGCGTTCCGGTTGCGTGGCCTGCCGCCGGATGAACGACCAGTCCGGCCGGTTTATCGATGACAATCAGCGCATCATCCTCATAAAGAATATTGAGCGGGATCGTTTCCGGCTGAGGCGTGGCCGGCTCCGGCTCCGGCACATCGATCTCAAAGATTTCGTGGGGTTTGACCCGGTAATCGGGCTCGACTATTTTGCGTCCGTCAGTGATCACATGTCCTTGCTTGATAAGGTCGCGCGCCCTGGAGCGGCTGAGATCCTGACATTGCGCCGCAAGGAGCTGATCGAGCCGGCCCCCTTCATCGTGAGCTTGTACCATAACGCATCGGACAGCCATTTTATTCATCTGCCAGTTACTGAGGACCCATGGTGAACGAAACCGAAATGATGCCTGAAGGCAGCACGATGACGCCGAGCCAGGTCCGCAAGCTCAAGATCGCCATTGCGATAATGTCCGTTCTGCTTGTGGCTGGCTTCATTCTGCTATTGGTCGGCATTTATCTCCAGACGCAAAAGCTGGATAAGAAGGCGAAAACGAGTGCTGGCGCGCCAGCTCCCATTTCGGTGGAAGGCCCTGCCATTGTCAATCTACCGGTCAAGGCTGGAGCCGAGCTGAGCCGGATCATGACCGATGAAGGGCGCCTCATCCTTCATCTGCGCCACTCCGGGGAGAGCGAAATCGTCATTGTCGATCTTGCCACAGGCCAGGAGCTGAGGCGTATCCGGCTTGTGCCCGGGGACACGCCTTGATTGCCGCGTGCCCGATCTTCATATCCGAATAATTCCCAACGCATCCTGCTCTATTTTTTGCTTTGCACCGGACATCCGTCCGGCGCGTTCGCCCAGTTGAGCGACGCTTGTCTGGTCGCGATCAGCAAGCATCGCTCCGTGGGCC
>CAZMAC010000376.1:0-3700 GCA_964564085.1 uncultured Hyphomicrobiaceae bacterium | reverse complement strand
CGGCTGGGAGGTGTGGTGCGACGGCATGGAAGTTTCGCAATTCACCTATTTCCAGCAGGTTGGCGGTTTCGATTGCGATCCGGTCAGTGGTGAGCTGACTTACGGGCTTGAGCGTTTAGCGATGTATTGCCAGGGCGTCGATCGGGTTTATGACCTGAATTTCAACGGTCGCGATGACGAGAAGAAAGTCCTGTACGGCGACGTCTTTCTCCAGGCCGAGCAGGAATACTCGCGCTACAACTTCGAATATGCCGATACGGGGGCTTTGCTTCAGCATTTCCGCGATGCTGAAAAAGAGTGTCAGGCGCTGCTCGCGGCCGGGGCGTCCGCTGAAGGCAATCATGATAAACGTCATCTTATGGCGCTGCCCGCCTATGACCAATGCATAAAGGCATCACATTTATTTAATCTGCTCGATGCCCGAGGGGTGATCTCAGTTACCGAACGGCAGAGCTACATTTTGCGTGTCCGCGACTTAGCGAAAGCGTGCTGTGAAGCCTGGCTGCAAACCGAAGGAGGTGGAGCGCGTTGACCGCGCTGCGAGCACAGCGTCTGATACGCACAGGACGCCGTGGCAAGTGGTTTTCGGCAGAAAGCGTCTTTATTAGCCTGGCGGCTGTAATCAGCCTGATTGTTGCATTGCCACTTATCACCATTGCAGTCATGGCGTTGGCTCCGGCTCCCGGTGTTTGGCCGCATCTGATAAGCACCATTTTACCCTACTCGGTTCAGCAAACGCTGTTCTTAATGGCGGGGGTTGCCATTTTGACACTCATTTTCGGTGCTGGAACGGCATGGCTGGTCACGATGTATCGGTTTCCTGGACGCGGCCTGTTCGACTGGTTGCTGATCCTGCCACTCGCTTTGCCGACTTATATTACAGCCTATTGTTACGGCGAATTTCTGGATTATACGGGGCCAGTGCAAACCCTGCTTCGTGAATTAGGGGGCTTTCAAAGCTATCAGGATTACTGGTTCCCGGCGATACGTTCGCTCGGTGGTGCGATCTTTATCTTCTCGGCCGTTCTTTACCCTTACGTCTATTTGACAGCCAGAGCGAGTTTCGCGCTGCAATCCATTCATGTTCTTGAAGTTGCGCGCACACTTGGACGTACAGGTGTCGGGGCGCTTTTTGCCGTCGCATTGCCGATGGCGCGTCCAGCTCTGGCCGCCGGCGTTTCGCTTGCCTTGATGGAGTGCATTAACGATGTCGGAGCAGTCGAGTATCTAGGTGTGCATACTCTAACATTGAGTGTATTCGATGCTTGGATTCAGCGCTCCAGCCTTGCTGGCGCGGCTCAGCTCGCTCTGGTTATGTTCGTGTTCGTCATAGCCGTGGTCATGCTTGAGCAATACGGCCGGCGTAAGCATCGATTTCAGACCGGGCGTACGGATAAGCGTGCACCTGTGAACCGTCTGTCACCCCTCAAAGGAGGGATCGCGACTGTTCTTTGTGCTCTACCAATTATGGCTGGTTTCGTCGTCCCCTTCAGCGTGCTGATTGAAAGCACTTTGACGCATGGCGCGCAAAACAGCGCTGCGGCCTTTTTCAGCGCTGTTGTGAACAGTCTGTTCTTATCGGCTGCTACAGCGATAATCGTCGTGAGCCTCGCTCTGATCATAGGTGCAGCTTTGCGGCTGTCGCGGAGCGGGATTGTGCCTGGCACGGCTCGGATATCTTCGCTCGGTTACGCCATTCCCGGCACGGTCATCGGTCTAGGTTTGATTATTCCGCTCGCCGCTTTTGATAATGCGTTCAGCCGGTTCATGAGTGACCAATTTGGTTTTTCGACGGGTCTGCTTTTGTCGGGTTCGGCTTTCGCGCTGCTGCTCGCTTATACGATACGGTTTATGGCCGTCGCCCTAGGAACGATTGAGTCAGGATGGCAGCGTCTACCGTCAAATCTGGATGCAGCGGCGCGCACGCTCGGTGCCAGCCCCTTCGCCATGCTATCGTCGATTCACCTGCCGCTTCTTCGTCCGGCTGTCGGTGCCGCTGCGCTTCTCGTTTTTGTTGATACTATGAAAGAGCTACCTGCAACACTGCTCTTGAGACCGTTCAATTTCGAGACTCTTGCGACGCATATATATACTTACGCTTCCCAGGAGCAGTTTGAGCAATCCGCCATTGCCTCTCTCACAATCGTTACCGTTGGACTTATCCCATTGATTTTAATGCATCGTGCCTTGACCAGCGCACAAATGCGGGATTTGTTACAAACTGGCCATGTTGCAGAACGGGATATTGAATAACGGCAAAAAGTCTCACCTCGTGCCTGAAGCCTGCCCATTTGCTCGTGTTTACTGGAGAGATTGTAACTTTTCTTAACCGTGAATTACTGATTTCGTTGTGATAATCTAATGCTCAATGGTTTAGAGCGCTTCATGCCTGAAAGGGCGCCGGTCAAGTTGATAAAGTATCTTAGAGTGCATGGCTTTTGCGCACATTTTAGCCGAGTTAAATGAAGTCTGACCAAGAGCAGTCAGGAACCCTGGATCAAGGTTGCAGAGATAAGGTTCAATGAGAAGATTAACCCGATATATAGCATGCCTCTCGTCCCTTTTGCTGGGAGGATTATTTCTCGCAACGTCAGTGGATTTGAGAGTGGCTGCTGCTGACAGCGAAGCTAGCGGTATAGATGATTACATTATCGTCGACAGCAATTCTCTGCTTGGAAGCTACCTTGCTGGCCGTTTTGCACGCAGCTTGCGGGACAATGAGGCCGCCGCCGAATATTACCGCGAGGCGCTTGAGAAAGATCCGGGCAGCAAGGAAATCCTGAAAGAGGCTTTCCAACTCAAAGTTGCGACGGGTAATTTCGAAGAAGCGATCATTCTTGCACACGACCTCAAGGATCGGGCAAGCGAAAATAAGGTAGCAACCTTCTTCTTAGGGATTGAGGCGTTTAATAAAGATAAATTCAGAGCGGCCGACAAATTCTTCAAGGCAGGGGGCAGCGGGCCGATTGCTGAGCTAACCGCGAGCCTGGCGCGAGCCTGGGTTGCGCTGGCGCGAGGTCACACGAAGACGGCGCTTAAACGGATCGGTCAGGCAGGCACGCGGCGCTCACAGGGATCACAGCAAATCGAACTGTTACATCGGGCGATGATAGCTGATCTCGCCAAAAAACGCCGAACTGCCGAAGCGCTCTACAAAGATCTTCATAAAAGGCACAGCAGAAATGTCAGAATATCCGCTGCTTATGCGCGTCATGCCGCACATTGGGGTGATAGCAAGCTGGCGAAGACGATCTTGGAGCCGCATCTCGCTCTCGCAACCCCGAATCCGCTGATTCAATCGCTTGCAAGCGAAATTGATGCGGGTAAGAAGCCTGACCTGTCTGTTACGAGTGCAAGACAAGGCTTGGCGGAGGTATTCCAGGGAATCGGCGAAGCGCTCACAGGCGATGGGGTTGTTGATGCCGGGCAGATTTACTTGCAGCTAGCGCTCTTCACCAAGCCTGATCATGTTCTCGCTCATTATGCCTTAGGGGAACTTTACGATCAGATCCAAAAATACGAAGTGGCTTCGGACTCATTTGCCAAAGTTCCTAGCGGAACACCACTTTGGGTGAATGCTCAGCTTCGTAGAGCTTATGCATTGAATTCGCTCAAGCAGCTGGATAAGGCGAAGGAGCTTCTTAAGAACCTTATAAATACCTATCCAGACGATATGCGGCCCCACTACACCCTGGGCAAC
>CAZMAC010000375.1:0-3714 GCA_964564085.1 uncultured Hyphomicrobiaceae bacterium | reverse complement strand
AAAAAGGTATTGCCGGTCCGCTTTCCGGAACGGGCATTTGTACGCCCTCGGCCCAGCGATCCCGTTTGGCAGGGCTGCTTTTTTGTTGTTCGGAAGCTACCTTTTTTGTCTCCGATTGGGGGATTTGGGGGCCGTCATTATGAGGCGGGGCCGGTTGTGCATTTTCGCCGGTCTCCAGCCGCCGTGCCGACCAGACAGGGCGGGAACGCGGACGCGGCGAAGTAGGCTGTTGCCGCAGGCCGTCCCCATCCGAAGTGAAAGGCGTGTAGGCCGTAAGGTTTACTGTTTCATCCTGGTGCTCTGCCGACCGCATGGAGGACGCCAAGGGTTCAGTTTTGGATGGAAAGTTTGCAGCAAGCCCGACATTCCGTTCTTCGGCAGCTTCCGGTGAGTGTTGATCAGCCTCAGCGGTATTAAAGCCAAGGCGGTCGACTTCTGCTGCGACATTCGACAGAACGCTTTGCAATCCTTGCCGGTCGAGATCAGCATGCTCCGTATGTAGGCTGTCGGGCGCATCGTCTTCAGGCGCCCGGTAATCCTCGTGAACTGGAGCGATTTGCTCAGCATGGCGCTGTTCAATCATAAAATCCTCGGTTAATTCGAGGATCTCGTCATTCCCGGCTGCCTGGCCGTGTGATTCCGCCCTGCCATAGGAATAGTCGGGCACATCGTGGCGCGGTTGCCTTTCATGCGAATAATGTTCCATTTCCGGGGGCATTCTCGGGTCTGCCGGATGAAATGAGTGATCGGTTGCCGGGTGCTCCGCTTGTAGACCGTCATCGGCAATAATCCGGCGGATCGAGGCCAGAATTTCCTCAATCGAAGGCTCAGGTGATTGTTCTGGCTTTCGCATCGATACCTCCACCGCCAGCAGACGGCACGCTATGTGCGCGGCCTTTTCGATCTTCGACGTCTAACCGCACAAATAGGCAATGATTTGGAGCAATGAAATAACCGCGGGGAAATAAAAATGGCTCCAAGTCGCTATATTATGGGCGACTCGGGCAACACACTCAACACTTAGGAAAAGATTTCACCTAAACCAATCGTCTTTGTGGACTGTGTAGGCGGGCCCGTCGCCCCTAGGCTGGTCTGGCGTCCTGCCCTCAGCAACCACCGGGCTAACAACAGGTTCCCATTCGTTCTGTTCAATTTTCGTGTCCCAGCCGATCCACTGATTTTTGACATTGCGGTAATGCTGCGTTGGATCATATTGCTCAACAGGAAGACCGATTGATACAACCGAAAGCCTGCCGATCGCTTGAAGAACCTGGTAAGAGAATACGACGAGGTCGCGCCTTGTCGTCGCGAGAGCAACTTGCGAGTCAAGCAATTCTTGTTCGGCATCGAGGACGTCAAGCACAGTCCGCTGACCGACTTTTTCTTCTTCGCGAACACCCGCCAAAGCCACCTTGTTGGCATTAACCTGCGCCCGGTCAGAAATAATCTGGGCACTTGCGGCGGTATATTGTCCCCAAGCGGAAACGACTTGTGCCCGGACGGCTTCGCGCGCTTCATCAATGAGATGGCGAAGCTGCGATCTGGTTTCGATATTTTGCCGAATACGAGCAGAAACATCGCCAGCCTGATAGATCGGAACCGTCAGCACACCCTGAACAACTCCCACTTCCTGACGATCGAGGCCTGTGTTCGCGCCGATATTATCTTCGCGTGTGTAGCTGGCCTGCAAATCAACAGAAGGCAGTAACTCGCCCTTGGTTTGTTTGATGAGGTGATTCTGAGCCCGCTCGTTAAAGATCGCCGCAAGCAGCTGAGGATTCTCTCCCTCACTAATCGCCAATGCCTCTTGGAGCGATTTCGGCAACGCACGCGCAACGCCTGGATTGCGGAGCCTTCTAGGAGGCCTGCCAATGATTTGAGCAAACGCCGCCCGGCTGGTCTGTAATTGGGCCTTCGCTGCGCTTATGGCCGAGGATGCGCCGCTGGCGCGTGCGCGCGCTTGAGAAACGTCCGTCTTGGTCACTTCACCAACGTCGAAACGATCTTTTGTTGCTTTCTCTTGCTCACTCAAAACTTTAAGATTGTTCTGACGCAATCGTAAGATCGCCTGATCGCGCACGACATCGACATAGGATGTAACTGCATCGACAAGAACTCCCTGTTCTTCAAACCTAAGGTTTTCGCGCCCGGCTTCAACCTGAGCTTGGGCCCCTTTTACAGCGTTGTAGGTTTGAAAACCCCTGAAGACCGGCTGATTAAGCGTCACCGAGTAACTGCGCGGTTCGGAGGAGTTGTCTTGTCCGGCAAGATTGGTGTTAACATCCTCATAAGACTGTGTAGCTTGGCCTTCAATTGTCGGGCGGTATCCCGACTTCGCCCGAGGCACTTCCTCGTCAGTCGCTCTCAATTGTGCCCGCGCCGCTTTCAAAGTCGGATTGAACAGATAGGCGGCTGCGAGAGCTTCTTTGAGGCTTTCAGCGCGTGCATACCCAACGGATACAGTGACACCGAGTGAAACAGCGCAGATAAAGATAAAAGCCTTTGAACACGGCATTTTAAAAATAATATTTCTTTTTTCAGGCCTGCTTTGCATACCTGCGTTTCCCTCTCAACCACGATATGAATGCGTTGGAGGTGGCACCCCGTAATATTGCTCACCCGACACATATAGTTAATTACTGGTCATTACCCTTCTGTGAAAGCCGAAAGACGTATGTATCCGCTAGGTGACCCGGCTTTTTCGTCCTTCGTTGCCCATTTGCCTCAATTGCACGGAAAAGTTGTTAAAATGTGAACGCGGATTGCGGTTCAAAACCGGGCAGAAGAGGTGCCCCGGCGTCAAACGCGATTTCCTCTTGAATTGTAGAATCTAATTTAGTAAAAAGCGTTGCTATTGCAGCGGTTTCAGAGACTATAACAGCAACCAAGCGGCCGTTCGATGAAAGCTGCTCAAACAGCATATTGGGCTCACAACCAAGACGGCCATTCATAAAAATGACATCAAATGGCGCGCTTTCGGGCACACCGATCTCGTGATTCGAGATTACAACTTTTACGTTCTCAATTTGCGCATCTTGCATCGCATCCGTTGCAATTGCCGCCAAACCGGCATCGCGCTCAACCGCGATAACTTCCTTCGCCAATTTTGCAAGGATTGCCGAGGAATATCCGGTCGCCGGTCCGATATCGAGAACGCGATCGGCCTGCTTGACCCTGGCGAGCTGAGCGAGCTTGGCGAATATCATCGGCGAAAGCAGATAGCGCGCGATCTGGCCGTCTCTGGCCGTTTCGACGCGAAGCGCTGCATCCATATAGGCAAAGCTCTTCTGCGAAGGCGGAACAAACATTTCCCGAGGCGTTTGCGCCATGGCTTTTATCAAAGCGGTATTCGTGACCGCATTCGGCCGGACTTGCGACTCGATCATGTTTTCGCGTTCGGCTTGGAAATCAGTCATGAGAAACGCCCGGAAAAAAAGAGGTTGAGATGATAAAGCTTTAGAATCTGTCAACCGGGACCTTAAGCGAATCGTGAAAAATTTGCCAAGCCTTAAGACTCGTAGCGATGCCCACGCAGAAAATTCAAGATCTCGCTGCCTTGGCGAACGCAACTGGTTTGTTTTTGCACAAAGTGAAATGTTTGAATTGATAGGCGTTATCCGACCGGAATGCGTCGATCCATATGGCAACCGACACTAAAGAATGGTGGAGGTGAGAGTAGCATGCTCTAACCTAAACCCTCCGGTTTGGTTGGCG
>CAZMAC010000374.1:0-3730 GCA_964564085.1 uncultured Hyphomicrobiaceae bacterium | reverse complement strand
GCCGTTGAACTTGCAATCGGGGCTGTTCTGCTCTGCGATTTCCTTGCGCGCTGGTGGATCAATCAACCGCCTAGCGCCTATTTCCGAAGGCTATCGACCTGGGCGGACATCATCGTTCTCATTACGCTCATCTTGCCGCTTTTCACGCAAAACCTCCTATTCCTGCGCGTAGTTAGAGCCGTTCGCGTTTTCCGGTCCTATCACATCCTTCGCGAGCTCTATGAGCAATATGCCTTCGCCAAGAAAAATCGGGACGCCATCGAAGCAACGCTGAATCTCCTGGTCTTTATCTTCGTCATGTCCGCGATTGTTTATGTCTTGGAAGTCAGCAGGCACCCGGAAATCAATAATTTTGTCGATGCGCTTTATTTCACCGTTTCAACGCTGTCCACGACCGGCTTTGGCGACATCACGCTTGAGGATATGCCCGGCCGGCTCTTATCGATCCTGATCATGATCGTTGGAGTCGGGCTGTTCGTGCGCCTGATCCAGGTCATTTTCCGTCCGGCAAAGATCCGGCATGAATGCCCGACCTGCGGCCTGAACCGGCACGAGCCTGATGCGGTTCATTGCAAACATTGCGGGGAAATCTTGCGTATCGCAACGCAAGGCGCTGATGGGTAAAAGGCGGTTATGCAGGATTTATTAAGTCAGGGACGGCGGGACAGAAAATCGACCACCGCCTTTTTGTGGCTTAACTCGCCGACGCTTTTCATGTGATCACGCCCGGCGATTTCGTAGAACTCCGCACCCGGAATGATCTCGGCGAGTTCCGCGCCCGATCCTGCGATGACATCCTCACTCCCGACCACAATCAGGACGGGTGCGTTAATTGTCGCCAATTGCTCCGGGGTGATTTTCTCGCGCGATGAGCGGATGCAAGCCGCAAGCGCACGCCGGTCGCCTTTGGTCTGTTCGGCAAAGACACGGAAACTGCGCGCGGCATCATCCTTCACATCTTCCGCATTCGGCGCTTCGAGGGCGGCCGCAATCGGCCCTGACCCACCGACGCCGCGGACCATATTGATCCCGAGCCCACCAAAAACCACGCTGCGCACGCGCTCCGGATAGCTGAGCGTGAAAAACGCGGAAATGCGCGCGCCCATGGAGAAGCCCACAATATCGGCCTGCGAGATGCGAAGATGATCGAGCAGACGGCGCACATCCTCGGCCATCATACGCGCCCCGTATTGTTCCGGATCGTAGAGCTTCTGACTTTGCCCATGACCGCGATTGTCGATGGCGATGACGCGAAAGCCCTTATTATTCAGCGTTTTGATCCAATTCGTATTCCGCCAATTCACCGTGCTGTTGGAAGCAAAACCGTGAATAAGCAAAATCGGGTCGCCGGCCCCCTCGTCAATATACGCAATGGTTACGCCGTCGGAATCAAATCGCTGCATGAAACACCTTCAGGCTGGTGAGAAAATCTTGACGAAAAAACAAAACTTCACGTGTTTTCGATAAAACTAAGCCGCGTGCCCGAGAATTGTTCCCCGCCGCGCTCAATACGCCGGTAAAAGCAGGATTTTCGCCCTGTGTGACAGGCGGCTTTATCGCCGCTCATCTCCACCCGCAACAAAACGCAGTCCTGATCGCAATCGGTGCGCATGTCTACCACGCGCAGCACATTGCCGCTGGTCTCGCCCTTACGCCAAAGCTTGCCCCGGGAGCGGCTCCAAAAATGCGCCTCACCCGTTGTCATTGTCCGCTGAAGCGCGTCCTCATTCATATAGGCAAGCATGAGCACCTCGCCCGTCTTGGCTTCAGTAACGATGGCAGGCAGCAGGCCGTTCTGATCGAAGCGCGGCGTGAAGACGTCTCCGGTTTCCAGCGCTTCCTTGGAGAGATTTGCAGACATTGTTGTGTGAATTGCCATCGATTGCCGTGTTAGCAAGGCGTAATAGGCCGCCCCTGGATCATCCGCAGGAAACGATCGCGATAATCCGCATCATCAGCAAAAACACCGGTGAACCGGGTCGTAATTGTCGATGCGCCCGGCTTGTGAACGCCGCGGATCGTCATGCATTGGTGCAACGCATCGATCAGGATCGCCACGCCGCGCGGATTGAGGGCATTTTCGATGGCTTCTGCAATCTGCGCCGTCATCGTCTCCTGCGTCTGCAGGCGATTTGCGAAAATATCGACTACACGTGCAAGCTTGGAGATGCCGACAACTCGGTCGCGCGGCAGATAGGCGACATGCGCAACGCCGAGGATCGGCAGCATGTGGTGCTCGCAATGGGATTCGAGGCGGATATCGCGCACCATGACTAGGTCGTCATAGCCGTGGACCTCTTCAAAAGTGCGTGACAGGATTTCGACTGGGTCCTGCTCATAGCCGGAGAAAAACTCGTGGTAGGACTCCACGACGCGCCGGGGCGTATCTGAGAGCCCTTCACGCTCTGGATTATCGCCGGTATAGCGAATGAGAGTCCGCACCGCCTCTTCGGCCTCTGCGCGGGTCGGACGCGGCTCTGACGCCGCCCTCATAACAGCCTTGACGATCTGACCGCTTTCTTGCCGGTTTTCTTTCGGCAGTGCACTCATGAATTTGCCCTTATCTTCCCATCGTCACGCGGCATAGGCCTTGTAACGTTATTGCAACTTACCACTATATAACCGGAAAAGCCTTTATTAAGGATAAGCAGCGAAATTGTCCGGTCAATTTTGTGAAAAGGCTCGTGATCACAATCGCCGAAAACAAGCGGATTTCGTTGCTTCATAGCACTTAAGAAGGGATACCTTCACGCAAATTTGCATATAAGCTATGGCGAACCCTGCTTCAAGCGAAGGACCCTGCGTAGGAAAAGCAGTATGATCAATCTCGACGACCTTTATAATGGACGCATCCTGGAACTGGCTGCGAATATTCCGTGCACCGGCCGGCTAGACGCGCCGGACGCAACCGCCAAGGCGCACTCCAAGCTTTGCGGTTCGCGCGTAACCGTCGATCTGACCATGGATGGCGATGTCGTGACGGATTACGGGCAGGAGGTTAAGGCCTGTCTATTGGGTCAGAGTTCGGCATCAGTGATGGGCGACAAGATTGTGGGCTCGACAGCCGCCGAATTGCGTGAAATCGGTCAACAAATGCGCCGGATGCTTAAAGAAGGCGGAACGCCGCCATCGGGCAAATGGGGCGATCTCGCCGTCCTTGAGCCAGTGCGCGACTATAAAGCGCGGCATGCCTCCACCCTCCTCGTGTTCGATGCGGTGGAAGATGCGATCGGACAGGTCGAGGCAAAATGCGCCGCTATGAGCGAAACCGCCGAGTAAGCCGGGCAAAATCTTTATACTCCAAGCGATTTTGCATTTTCTCCAGGAATCAGCCTTGTTGAAGCGAGGTTCGAGCGAACGGTCTCGCATATGCGAAGCTGAGAACCAGCTTAATTCCTGATCATGCTCTGAAATGGGGCGAGGGCGTATGAAATTCAGACTGGCCACCTGGAATATCAATTCCGTCAGGCTGCGTATCGGACTTGTCGAGCGCTTCGTGACCGAATTTCAGCCCGACATCCTTTGCCTGCAGGAAATCAAGTGCAAAGATGAGCTTTTTCCCTATGAGGCCGTCCGGGCCATGGGCTACCCGCATATTCACGTCAAAGGGCAGGCGGGCTATCACGGCGTGGCGACCATATCGCGCTTGCCGCTTCAGGGGCAGGGGACTGAGAATTTCTGCGGCAGCGGCGAAGCGCGGCATATCGCGGTCTCGATCGGCAAGAAACCG
>CAZMAC010000373.1:0-3739 GCA_964564085.1 uncultured Hyphomicrobiaceae bacterium | reverse complement strand
CTGCCATATCCCAATGGCAGGTGGGCCGCTGAGCTATGATCCGTAGACGGTGGAACGAGCTCTTTCCACCACGGACCATGAGCCCTTCTGACAGAGCCCGCAGAGCGACCCCCGTCCTTGGAGGACGGGGTCAAGTTGCTCTGCTTTTTTGAATTCGATCAACCTTCCTTCAATTCCCGCGAATTGAAGGAAGGTTGATCGATGTGCAGGATCGTTACTCCCACGCCGAGGCCGGTTCACCGTTAGGCTTACCGGCCCCCTCGACTCCTCAGGCGCCGCATCGCTTCCCCACCATGGTAAGACGGTCTTAAGCCCGGCGCCCCGAACAGGGAAGCGACGGGGGTGAGTATAAGTGGACAGAGGGGGGCGGGGATAACTTTTCGACAAAAAATCGACCGGATTCTAAATGAACGATTACCATCATCAACGTGCTTGCATGGAATTACGCAAGCGAGTTGATGAAATATGCCTGTCACTTGTCAGATAGAAGGAATTCTAGCCAATTAACCCATCGGTTCGAGCGGATTAGAACGGTATTTCGTCATCTAGATTTCGATCAAACGACCCATTTTCTTGTTGGAAGGCTTCAATCCGCTTGGGTTCTTTGCGCTTTGGAAGCTGACGTCGAGTTTCCTCCTTGTCTTTCGCGATCCCAATGGCGCTGCCGATCTCTCGAATGAACTCCGCTGCTGGTTTTAACTCATTAAAACCCTTACCAATATATGTGCAAACAGTAACCCATAGCTCACCCGCGGCTTGGACGGGAGTCCGCTCTCGATCAACCTCCGTCTGCAGATTATCTATAAGAACAAGTAGTCTGTCTTTTTTTTCCTCCGACACATCGGCGTTCTGCACGAGTTCTCGTAGCTTATTTAGCCAGTGGGAGATTTTTTGCTTCGTTGCTGGATCGAGTGTAACGCTTTTACTTCCGTTGCCATAGCGAAGTAAGAATCGCGTCGAAACTCGAGTTGCCTCGGCGCGAAACATGACACATTTGTCTTGCCAATCATCATCGCCACGCCAAGGAAGTTTAAAATCGAGAAGCTCCTCGACACCGAACTCTTCAGCCGCAGCTAAGACTGAAACAGCATAGTCATAATCGTTGTATTCATCTGGTTGGTTCGGATTGCCGTTAAAGCGGGCTTCTCCAAGTCTCTGTCGCGCCAAACGTTCGCATTTGCAAAACTTTTGCTCTGGCTCCAAGCCTTCCAATTCCTCTAAGTCTTCTTCGAAAATCATAGCAAATTGCGCCCCTAAAAATCTTCAGTTGCTACGACTATAATGGAGTGTAAAGCTGGTGAGTGCTTTGAATTATGGAAATCCCCAAGAAGAGCAGCGAGCAGCTCTTGATGGTTAGCGAATGGATTACACACTAACCGGAGCAACTTCCAAATCGCGTCGATTCCTGAAGATTGCCTTTGGAGCTGTCGAACCAGACTCAAGTCTCGTTTTTAATCTAGTAGTTTCCGTTTGAAACGCTCGGCATTGAGGCAGCTGACGGCAAACCCGCTGTTTCCCTCAAAATCGATTCTGCGCTAATGACACTGTAAACAGACCACGCAAAGGACAGCGCTCATGACCTCAAGATCTCCCGCTTACGATCCGGACAATATTTTTGCGAAAATCCTGCGCGGCGAGATGCCCTGTCAGAAGGTCTATGAAGACGATAAGAGCCTGGCTTTCATGGACATCATGCCGCGCGCGGACGGTCATACGCTGATCGTTCCGAAGGCTGCCTCACGCAACATCCTCGATGCGGGCGCGGAGGATCTTCAGCATCTTATCCTCGTCGTGCAAAAAATTGCGCGGGCAGCAAAAGAGGCATTCAAGGCGGATGGAACGGTCGTCTCGCAATTTTCCGAAAGCGCGGGGGGACAGGTCGTCTTTCACACGCATTTCCATGTGATTCCGCGCCATGAGGGCGTCGATATGCGTCCGCCCGGGATCATGGCCGATCAGGCCGTCCTGGCGGAACACGCAAAAAAACTCGCCGAGGTGATTGCGCGTCATTAGAGCAAAATAATCATTCAAGGAAACAATCTTGCCGTCATTGCGAGGCCAAAGGCTGAAGCAATCCACCCCCGACCTCGATGTTTGCAGCTGGATTGCTTCGCTGCGCTCGCAATGACGAACATTCGTACGCTTCCATCAAAACTGATCCCGCTCTAAGACGAGCCGTGGCTACTCCGTTTCAATGGGAATTGCCACAAAGCTTAGCTCGCCCTGGCGATCCGCGAGTGTGAGCAAGGCATTTTTGCGCTTTAATTTGCGCAAAGCCTCAAGGCGCGCGTCAAGCTCGTCGGGTGACTTGACCTTTTCATGCGTGACCTCGATCACGACATCGCCAGCAGACACTTCCTTATCGGCGGCCGGGCCTTCCGGATCGACCTCGGTTATGACAATCCCATTGACAGCGCGGTCAATATTGAAGCGCGAGCGTAACTCATCGGTCATGGGCGAAAAGGTCAAGCCGAGTGAGGATTTGCGATGCGGCTCGCCCAGACTGCCGCGTTTTTCCGGCTCCTTGCCACCCGCATCTTTGCCGCCTTCGTCCAGCTTACCGACTTTGATCCGGAGGGTTTTGCGCTCGCCCTTACGCAGGATGACAATCTCAACTTCCTTATCGATGGCCGTTTGCGCCACGATTTTTGGCAGGTCGCGCATCGCGCTGATGTCTTGCCCGTCAAAGGACAAGATAATATCGCCCGCTTCGATCCCGGCCTCGGCAGCCGGTCCCTCTTCGGTCACGGAGGCAACGAGCGCGCCCTTCGCCGTCTGAAGCCCCACGCTTTCGGCAATTTCACCGCTCACCGATTGGATGCGGACGCCAAGCCAGCCGCGCCGTGTTTCGCCGAAACGCTTGAGCTGCTCCAGAACCTGAGACGCAGCATTGGAGGGAACGGCAAAGCCAATGCCGACCGAGAGACCGGTCTGCGAAATAATGGCCGTGTTCACGCCGATAACCTCACCCGCCATATTGAAAAGCGGGCCGCCGGAATTACCGCGGTTGATCGCGGCGTCGGTCTGGAAGAATTCGTCGTACAGCCCTGACTGAATATCGCGCTTCGTCGCTGAAATGACGCCGACGGTCACGGTGCCGCCAAGGCCAAACGGATTGCCGATCGCCATGACCCAATCGCCGACGCGCATTTGGTTACTGTCGCCAAATGTTACGGCAGGAAGCGGCGCTTTCGGCTTGACGCGCAAAAGGGCAAGATCGCTCTTTGGATCCCGCCCGACAATTTCAGTCACCTTCAATTTCGAGCCATCGGTAAAGACCGCCGTAATTTCGTCGGCGCCTTCAATGACGTGATTATTGGTGACGATAAGTCCGTCCGGGTCGATGACAAAGCCGGAGCCAAGGGAATTTGCACGCTGACTGCCACCCCGGTTCTCCTGATTAAAAAAATCCTCGAAAAATTCCTCAAATGGAGAGCCTTCAGGAATTTCCGGGAGCGGGACTTCGCGGGAGCTTTTGAGCTTTTGCGTCGTGGAGATATTGACGACGGCTTCCTTCAGCGTTTCCGCAATATCGGAGACGGAGGACGGACCGCGTCTCTGGGCATCGGCAGGCGCGATTGAGATCAGCAGGAGCGCGAGTGCGACGATAAAAAAACGCGCCGGCATGCAATCTCTCAGCCGTACGTTGAGGCATACCGACGTGAAAACAAGACAATGCGCGGGCAATGTTAGGAGAGGCGTCATGCCTTGGTCCTCTGCTTAATGATAGGTCCACTCG